>CAZJBD010000063.1:0-13200 GCA_964544265.1 uncultured Eubacteriales bacterium | reverse complement strand
CCGGGACAGGCCGCGGCCGACGGAGGGCGCGCCCCGAGCCTCGATTCCTTCTCACGCGAAAAGAGGTCCTTCCTTCCGGTATCCGTGATTTAAGAAATATGTTATGATCAATCCATTATCATGAACGGATTGGTGTCATGACTCAAAAAACCTGGAGAGATGATCTGAGTAAGTATTTCGAGAGCGTCCGGATCATTGAGAAAGCCAAGGCCGAGACGCTGGAGAGTTTCGATCAATTCTGCGAGTTCATCGCCGAGCCGGCCTTTGACAGCCTGGCGGAGGAGATGAAAGAATACGGGATCAAGGTTCGGCTACGGAAGGAAAGGGGCCGGGCCATCCATTTCATTTTCGCCTTCCCGGGATCGAAGGTCGATAATTTTCAATACAGGATCGTCCTGCCCCGGAACGCCTTTGAGCTCAAGCTGCGCTTGGTTCTCAAGGAGCGGAAAAACAAGAATGCCCCCCTGGAGGAGAAGTCCGAGGATTTCATGCAAGACCTCACCCCGGCGGCTTTGCTTAAGCTCGCCAAGGAGGACTTGATCCGGGATATCATCGAGCGCTACAAGGATTTCAACCTGGCCGCCCTGACATCCGCCGATTAAAACGCGCCCCGCGGCGCGGGCGCTCATCTCATCCCGTTAATAACCTCCAGGACTTTGAACAGATAATCGTATTCCGGCCGGTCCACGGTGTTCTGGCCGAGGTATTTGAACTGGAGGATCCCGCCGGCGTCCACGATGTAGATGCTCGGGATGTTCTGGTCAACCTTGCTGCCTCCCCATTCGGTCATGAAAAGCCCGAGGCTCTTGGAGAGCTTCCTGTCCGCGTCGATGAGAATGGGGAACGGCGTCGGGACCTCGCCCTTCTTGACGCTCAGGTCGAGGGGGAAGAGCCGGCTGTAGCGCTCCATCGTCTGCTTGCCCTTTTCGTCGAGCTTGGCAGGGTCGGCGGGGTGTTTTCGGTCGCGGATCTTATCCAGCTGTTCGGGCAGGACATCGATCCAGGCCTTGACGACATCCGGACCGTAGGGGAGGACGATGAGAATCTCGACGTTGTATTTCTTCCGGATCTCCTGGGTTCTCTCGAGCTCGATGAGTTCGGCATACTTGTAGTTGCAGATCGTGCACCAGTAGCCTTCGGCCGCGTAGCCTCTGGGGAAAATGATCATGACGTTTTTCCCCTTGAGGGCTGAAAGGGTGACGTTCCCACCCTGATAGGTGGGCAGGGTAAAGTCGGGCATGGGTTGTCCGACAGTGACGGGTTTGGATCCGGTCTCCTGGGCCGCGACAAGTCCTAACGAAGCGGCCACGACGATGGCGAAAATTACGGTTTTCTTCATGGATTCCTCCTTATGTTCCTTTATTCCTCCGGGCCGGCCAGCGCTTTGGCGAGCCTTGCTTCGCCGGCTTCCAGGTCGGTTTCGCCCAGCACGAGGGCGGCTGCCCTGCCTTTTTGGCCGAACCAAAAGCTCGACCCCACGGCGTCCTCAGCCCGGACGAGGCCGTCTCCGATCGTGATATTCTCCAGATATTCTTTGAATAGGTCGGCCACCAGGCCCGTGATATCTGCGGCATCGGGCCCCAGGTCCAGGACGATGAGCTTGGAGTCTTTGGGCGCGTACCGTGCCGTGACCGCGCGGCTTTTTTCGGCCTTAAAGCCCCAAAAATCCCGCTCCAGGAGGGGCGATTCCGCCCCGGCCGCCAGGCTGCCCCGGATGTAGCGCTCGCTCCCCGGGACGAGGTTTGTCTTTGGCAAGCGGGCGACCTGGGCGGGAACGGAGTCCCCAGGCAGGTTGATTTTAGCCGCAGCCGAAGCCGCCACCTTCTCGACCTCAGCCTCCTCGCATCCTGTGGCTAAGATGTTTATGTACGCGTTTCCTTTGATGAATGATGCCTGGGCCGGGCTAATCCAGTTTAGAGTCTTGATGACCTCGGAGACCTTTTCCGCCCCGCTCCGTCGAACTGAAAAGACGCCGAACGAATCCGCCGGCGTTTCCATCCTATAAATCTCGAGCGTGATCTCCTTGCCCGCGGTCTTTGCGGCGGGCCGGAAGCGGTGGACGACGAGGTCCAGGAACCCGTATTGGAGGAACAGACCAGCAGCCCCCTTCAGCCGGTCCACCAGGTTATTTTTCGTATACTTCCGGACCTGGCCGTAAGGCGCCCAGCTGGCGAACCAAAAGCTCGCCGGGACGGCCGGGGCGGGCGGCTTTCGGACGGTCTGGGTCTTTTTGGCCGTCTGGGCGTCAACCGGAGCGGCGATGCTGAGCACGGCCAACATCGCGGCTACCGGCCCGAAAACGGCTCGATTCTTCATTCATGCTCCTCAACACGGGAAGAAACCAAGTATAAACGAGGGAGGTCAAATGTCAATCCAAGAACCCTCGGAACCTTCGGCTGAAGACCTTGGCTCCTCAATCTTCGGGCTATATTATTCCCGTCTGCTAAAAACTGCTGCCTTAGATCTCTTCGGCGAGCTTCACAAAACGCTTGTAGGGAATCGCAATCAAACTTTCTGCCTGGAAAGCGCCGTTGGATAAGCTGATCATGGAGACCTTGGCCGCGATTTCTGGATTGGGAGCTTCGTAAATATCGATGAAGTCATAGCGCCCCAGCAAGGCGTAATGGGCGAGGAACTTCACTTCAGGGCATCTTTTTTTGACCTGCTCCAGCCAGGAACGGCCCAGTTTTTCCCTGTTTTTTAGCTGTCTCGACACCTCGGGCGACATTTTTGTCAATAAAATAAAAGTCTGCATTTTATCCCTCCTTAGGTATCCCAGCCCAGGGTGGAAAAACCCAATATCCCACGCCGGGCAGCAATAAAAGTCTATACCCCCGGATCAACGGATGTCAATCGGGTGGGTATAAACAATTTACATCGTCTCCTGTCCGACTTATAATTTTTAGCTGATAAAGAGGAAGGGTTATATGAGAGGGGATTCCCCGAAAAAGCCGTGGCTTATTTTTATCGCTGTCATGTTCATGGCGGCGACCGGACCCGGCTTTGAGTACGACGAAGAAGGGTCTTCTCCATTCCGGCTGGTCACTCAGGACAACCTGTGGTTCTCGGGGCCCCCAACTTATGGAAACTACAAGCTGAACGGAAAAAGCATGATCCCCATCATGCCCCTCCTCGGTTACACGAATAGCTGGGACGTTCGAGTCAAAAAACAGGAGCTCCAATGGCTTCTCCGTTACACGTCCCGCAACGGCTCCGGCCTCATCATCTCCCAGGAATGGATCCAGCCGAAAGACGGCATTGACAGTTTTATTCGGACCGTTTTCCTTCCCATTCTTGAGAAGCTCGGCGATAAAGCCCTCTGGAACGTTTTTTATGATCCTGTCCTTGCTGCCACGCAGCGGAATTTGGCCCAGGCGCCGCCCATCGATTTCGGGAACCCAGCCATCCGGAAGATGTGGGAGGACGACCTCACATATATCCGCAAGCTCTACTTTGGACATCGACAGTACTGGAAGATACAGGGCAAACCCGTCCTTTATATCTGGGATGTGCCTGCCCTTACCGGGGCTGACGCGGCCTTTGCCAAAGCCCGGAGCCAGGGCGTCTACCTCCTGGGCGACGTCCAGAACTCCCAGGCCAGAAATCCATCCTACCTTGACGGGCTGCCGCCGCTCGATTGCGCCACCGGATTCCTCGTCGTCATCGATATCCTCCAATCGGCAGAGACCACGATCGGCGAATGGATTCCTTATTTTACAGATCTTTATAAGGCTTGGAATGAGGAGGCGGCGAAGCGCGGGATGTCCTTCATCCCGGCCGGGTCTTGCCAATACGACGATACCGAATTCGCCCTGCTCATCGGAAAACCTCCTACCCGTGTGCTGGCCAAGAACCGGGCCGAGGTGGAAGCATACCTGGCGGCGAGCCTGGCTGCCGCCAAGCCGGTGGGCGGGACGCGGTATGTCTTTTGGGGCACTTCAAACAACTGGGCGGAAGGGACGACGATCCTCCCGACCAGGATGGATCCGCCGGAGCGACGATTCTATGTTCAGAAAACGCTCGCCGGCGCGGCCGTCCGCCGCATCGGAAATTATGCCTTCGAGCATCTCAATGCTGTAAAGAAGGTCATGTTTTCTAAAGAAAAACCTTATTCCGGTCCCTTGATCAGGGCCGGAACGCCTCTCCTTACCAGGAAAACGTCCTCCAAGGCGTTCTACCGAGTCAAGGTAACCCTGTCTGATTGTGATATCATGGGCAGCTTCTCTCTGTATCCTTCTTCTGCCCTCACGGTCGAAAACCCGCCGGACATCAAGGCCCTGAAAAACCTTTCCGAGCTCAAGGGCTTCGTCTACGGGTGGAACGGCCAGGTTCAAGTCGATATCGCCAGAAGCCAGGGCAAGAAACAGACCTTGAAGATCAAGTTTACGAACCGAGACGGCAAGGCCGTCTGGAACACGATTGAATTTATCAATCCGTAGGCAAGCGGTGGACCCGGTCCCTCGCGGATTGCAAATAGCGGCCCGACCTCAGCCTTTCAGCGGTCTGTGATGCCGGCCTCGATGGGCGTCGCGCTGAACTCCTTGAGGTTCTTGCCTCGCAGGATCGATATATTCATGGCCTTTCCCACCGGCCACTCTCCCAGGATTCTGAAAATATCGTCGATGCTCGAAACGCTCTCTTGATCCAGCTTCAGGATGATATCCCCGACCCGGAGGCCGGCCTTTTTCGCCGGCCCGGCGTCGTCCATGGATACGACCTCAACGGCATGATCCTTGGCCAGTTGATAGAAGCGCACGAACCGGCGGTCGAGGGGACGGCGAAGGCCCACGATCCCCAGGTAGCTCCGCCTGACACGTCCTTGGCTGATGAGCTGTGAGACCACCCAGCGGGCCGTGTCGGCAGGTATGGCAAATCCTATTCCCCGGGCCATAGCGATGATGGCCGTGTTGATCCCCACGACATGGGCCCGAGAATTGAGCAGCGGGCCGCCAGAGTTCCCCGGATTGAGGGGCGCCGTGTGCTGGATGACGTTTTCGATCAACCGGCCCTGTTGGCTGCGGAGGGCCCGGCCGAGCGCCGAGATCACCCCGGTCGATACGGTCGATTGGAAACCGAAAGGATTCCCCGTGGCGATAACCAGCTGGCCGACTTTTAGACTCCCCGATTCGCCGAGTCTGGCGAAAGGCAGGCTGGAGGAGTTGACGGCGATCAGGGCGAGGTCGGTGGACGGGTCCATCCCTACGAGCGTGGCCTTGCGCCGGCTGCCGTCCGTGAAGGCGGCCTCGATTTTCGGAGCGTCCTCGACGACGTGGCAGTTGGTCACGATGTATCCGTCCGGGGCGATAACGAATCCGGATCCGGCGCCGACGGGCTCAAATTCGTCGGTTTTGGAGGTTTTCCCTATGGAGATGCTGACGACAGACGGGCCGACCGCCTCGACGACTCCGATGACTGCTCGGGAATAGGCATCCAGGAGATCGGAATCCTTAAAGTCAGAACTCGTCTGGGCAGGGCCCGGAGAAGGAGTGGAATCTTCGGCCCCTGCCGGAGCTTCAAGCCAAGAAACGGGAACCTTTACGGGTTTTCCCATAGCCGTTCTCCTCTTTCTTAAAGTGCCCGTTTCTATTGTACACGAAGGGCGAAGAACCCGGGCCCATATCTCAGGAATCTTCTACAATAACAGACAGAGTCTTGGATGTGTCGCCGTGCCCCTGCGCCATTGTCTATATCCCACGAAAAGAGATGTTTCGCAAGACGATTCCGATCATTGACATTTTCCATACGCTGATGTGTAATATTTTATATATCGTCATGGCTCTCCGGGAGATTCAGGCAGGGCGAGTTTTGGCCTGGCCGCGGACGAGCTCGAATTTTCGAGGCTGGAGGTGAAATCATGATGAACCGGATAAGGGGCGATGTTTCGCGAATCGTTGGCATTCTGATTTTTGCCGCAGGGTTAGGCGCTGCCGCCGCCAATCCGGCCTCAGCCCAGCCCCGCGGGCCGCTGACGGACAGTGAAAAAGCGAAGCGCTGGGAGGTTGAGAATGAACTTGCGTCGCTCGCCATCATAGAGCGCAAGCTGATGATCCCGATGCGCGACGGCGTGCGCATCGCGGCCGATGTCTACCACCCAAAAGACACGTCCAAAAAGTATCCGGCGATTTGGGTTCGCACGCCCTACAATTTCAACTTCTGGGACGTCGCGAACGGCGTTCCGCGGGACATGACCGCCCCGCTCACGGCGATCAAGCGCGGCTATGCCTGGGTGGATATGCAGGAGCGCGGCCAGTACTTTTCCGAGGGCGAGTGGGACGTCCTCGGCGCTCCCTTTTCGGACGGGGAGGACGAGGTCGCGTGGATGATCAGCCAGCCGTGGTCTAACGGCAAGGTCGGCACGACGGGCTGCTCGTCAACGGCCGAATGGCAGATAGGAGTTGTCGCCCGCGATATCCCGGGCTTCGCGGCCTTCAATGCGCAAGGGTTTGGCTGCGGCGTCGGGCGCGTCGGTCCTTTCTACGAACAGGGAAATTGGTATCGCGGCGGCGTTTTCATGATGTACAACGTCAGCTGGTTCTGGAGCAACGAGAAGCCGCAGCGGCCGATGTTCCCCCCGGATACCTCGCAGGAGGACCTGATACGGCTCTCAAAGTCGTGGGACCTGGCCGCGAGATTTCCTCCCGTGGACTGGGAGAAGGCGTTCCGGATTCTCCCCGTGCAAGACATCCTGAAGTCGGTGGGCGCACCGAAGAAAGTCTTCGACGCCATGATCAGGCGCACCCCAAACGATCCGGGGTGGTACCGGGGCGGGCTCTACCATGACAACATGCGCATCAATGTCCCGGGTTTGTGGTTCATGTCGTATTACGACATCGCGATCGCGGCCAACCTTGAGCTCTACAACTTCGTTCGAAAAACCGCGAAGGGGGAGGCCCCGAATGAGCAGTGGGCGATCATCGCCCCGGTCGGGCATTGTCAGTTCACTCGGGCGACCGAGAGAACGATCGTCGGGGAGCGGGACATGGGCGATGCGAGGCTCAACTACCAGGAGATCATGTACGGCTTCTTCGACCGCTTCCTTAAGGGCGAGAAGAGCGCCGTGCTCGACGCGCTGCCCAAGGTCACCTACTACGTCATGGGATTGAACACGTGGCGGGGGTCGGATACCTGGCCGCCCAAGGGCGTGCAGCCGAAGACGTTCTTCCTGTCGAGCGGCGGCAAAGCCAACACGCTTAACGGCGACGGCGCGCTCACCACCAAGCCTCCATCCGTCGACAGACCGGATCGCTTCACGTATGATCCGATGAATCCGGTTCCGACCCACGGCGGCTACCGGGCGACGAACAATGTCGGAGGAGGGGACGGTTCCTACGACCAGCACACGGTGGAGGAGCGGCCCGATGTCCTCGTATACACGACCGAGCCGTTTAAGGAGGGATTGGAGGTCACCGGGACGATGACGCCGACGCTCTACGTGTCATCGGACGTCAAGGACACCGACTTCACGGTCAAGGTGATCGACGTGTATCCGGACGGCCGCGCGTTCACCCTGGACGAGTCGATCCAGCGCATGCGCTATCGAAACGGATACGACAAACCCCTGGTATGGATGGAGCCGGGGAACGTCTATAAGGTGACGTTGCTGCCGCTTGTGACGAGCAACTATTTCGACGTCGGGCACCGCCTGCGGATCGAGGTCAGCAGCAGCAGCTTCCCCGAGTACGAGCGCAATCTCAACACCGGCGGACGCAACTACGATGAGGCGACGGGTGTCGTGGCCCACAACGCGGTCCACCACTCGGCAAAATATCCCTCGTCGCTCACGGTCACCGTGATGAAGCGGCCCCTGGCTGAATAGGGTTTCCCCATACGGTCGAACTATCCTATTTGTTTCTTCAGCTCCTCAATCATCTTCTTGGTGGATTCCGCCTCGGGAGCGGAGGGTTCAAGGGACAGGAACGTTTCGAATGACTGGACGGCCTTCGCGTAATCTCCCTTCTTGATGAGGGCGAGTCCGAGCTGATAATAAGCGGATGCGAGTTTCGGATTGAGCTCCTTGGCTTTCTCGAAATAAAGGATAGCCTCGTCCGTTTTGTCGTTGTTGTAATAGACGATGCCGAGGTTGTAATAGACTTGGGCATTGCCGGGTTGGATCTCGAGGGCCCGGGAGAACGCATCCAGGGCGTTTTGGGTCTCGCCCTTGGCAAAGTGGCATTCCCCCAGGGCGAAATAAGCTTCAATGAGGTTCGGATTGAGTTCCAGGGCTTTCCGGATCCGGGCGATGGCTTCATCCGTCCGTCCCGACCTCAGGTAGCTGACGCCCAAATCATAGTTGACCTCGACGCTCTTGGGAAACTTGACCGATCCCTTCTCGAAGAACTCGATCGCCTTGTTGAAGTCTCCGGCCTGGAAATACTTCAAGCCTTCCGCTAGGTCCGGGTCCTCCGACATCTTGAGGGGAACCTTTTCTAAAGTGAACTTCTGTTCTTCGGCCTTTCCGAATTCGACGCGGACCGCCGTTTCGAGGGGGAGATAGCCTTCGAGTTCCAGTTTAGCTTGGTAGGCGCCGGTCGGGATGCCGAGCTTGATGAAGCTCCCGTCCTTTTTCGTTTTCAGGTTAAATTTAGCGCCGGTCGTAGGATTGAGAAGGGTGACTTTAACGTTAGGCAGGGGGGCCCCCCCAGGGTCGACGACTTTCCCCTTGATGACGACGTCCTGGGCCCGGGCGAAGGGAACGCCTCCGGCTAGAAAACCTGCGAATATCAAGACGATAATGGCTTTCGATTTTCGTTCTCCGAGTCTCATCATGTGCCTCCTCAATCATGCTTTTCGAAAAATCTGCCGGATGGCCGATCGTTCGAAATGCTTTATTCCGCAATCTTGAACCCGACTTCTGCAGCGGCCGATTTGGCGGCGTTTGCGTCGGTCACGTTGATCTTCAAAATATAGGGTCCAGGCTGGAAGCTCTTCAATTTCACGGACATCTGAATGCGGTTGTCCTTTTGGGAAGAGGGTTCGGCCGGCGGAGGCGGAATCCGAACGACCGTCCGCCCGTCCCGGACGATCAGGAGGTCCGCGATCATCCGGTTCAGGCCGCTCTTCGGATCCGTCGCAAGGTTATAGACTTCAAAATAGATATTCATTTCCTCCCCAGGCCGGAACGTCCGGCCATCCTGCAGGGGAGGAGTTCCGGAGAGGAGCAGCGGAGCTCCGGCGTCCGCCGTTTGATCGGCCGGGGCTCCCTCCAGGGAAAGGAAGATGTCGCTGATGAGGGGTTCGGCACCCGTAAAATCCCGGACGACGAAATCCTCATGGGTCGTGCCGACCTTCCCCGTATTGTTATCGAGGATGAGGACGTGGATCCTGTAATTGCCGGGAGGCCAAGATACCGCCGTTTGGATCCGGCAGGGCAAACCCTCGATCAGGCGCGCGTCCTCGTCGGAGTATTCCAACCGGACGTCCTTGCTTTTTTGAAAAAGGCTCTGGCCCATAGGGTTGCTGAGGCTGATCATGAGAGTCAATGAATACAGGACCTTGTCTCCGACGCTCTTGCCGGCGAGTTTCGAGAAAGGGATTTCCAGGAACAAGGGGATGTAGGTCAATCGCTCCGTCCCCTTGAAATTGAGGGCTTCATAACGGAACGGAATGTGGTCGTAGGAAACCTGAGTCGTTATCAACTCCCGGAGCCTGTCCTCGCTCTCGAACGGATTTTTCATGGCCTCGGCCACAATCTCCATCCGGTCGAAGTGATAGGAGAGGGTGGCCGTATCGAAAGGGACATTCCCCCCGGATCTGGGGACCAAGCTCGTTTCCATAACGTAGTTGCCCGTGCCGTGCTTGTCGAGGAAGGAGAATTCAAGGTTATAGGGGAGCCGGGGATTGGCCAGATTCCAATAATTCCAGGTTTCCCGGGCCGCATTCATGGTCAGAGCGCTCGTAGAGGCCGGGTTGAAATCCCTCTGGATTTCCTGAGGCGGGCCCAGCAGGATGAATATCTTCCCCCGGTCCGTTCTCCAACCCGCGATTCCGGAGGTTCCGAAGTTTTTGTTGGCCAGGGCGATCCTTCTAAAATAGACCGCTTTGAATTCGTTCTCCGGTGTCGCCGGGTCGGGATCCCTCTTTTCCCAGAAACGGGAGATGAAACGGCCGCGCTCTTCTTCGTTGGGAAGGTTTTCGAAAACCTTTTTTTCTGCGTCTGTAATAATGTAAGGGACGACCTCCTCGAGCCACTGCCTGGAAGACGAACTCATGGGTTCCTTCTTGCCGGGCGCGGTCTGAGGTTCTCCTCCCTGGCCGCTGAGGGCGAGGCCCAAGAAGATGACGATCGCTGCAAGGAACCGCTTCTTTAGATCCATGAAATCATTCTAGTCGTGAGGCGAAGATCAAGTCAAATGGGCTCAGGGTTGGCTTTCGTGCTCTTTCCCATTGCGCACGCTTGACCTTCGGAGCTCAAGCGGGCTTCACGGAAGAACTTATGGAGTTGGGCATCAGGGGGGCGAATCGCCCCCCTGATGCTGCACAGGCTAAATCTTCTTTCCTGATATTAGAAGTTGAACCTCACCCCGAACTGAATGAGCCGGGGATCCATGGCGGACGAATATTGCCCGAAATTCGAACTCCCCATATCCCCGTCCGGATTGTAGTAGTTGACCCGGTTCGTCAGGTTGAACATCTCGGCGAATAACTGGACGTTGAAGCGATCAGTCAGGTTGATGAACTTGGAAACGCGGGCGTCGAGGGAGTAGTAATCCGGTCCCCGGGCCGAGTTCCGGTGGGCGTCTCCCGGATAGTCCGACCAGATTCCGTCTCCGTTGGCGTCGTATCCGAGAATGATGCTGTAAGGGAGCCCCGAACGGTAGTAGAAGATCGTGCTCAGTTGGAAGCCCAGGGGCAGATCGACGACTCCGGTTACGCTCAGGCGGTGGCGGGCGTCATCGTTGGTCGGTCCGTAATCCAGGCTCCGGTCATAGTCGTTGGAAGCCATATTCCAGTCGCCGCTCTCGACGTCGGCCTTGGAACTGGAGAGCGTATAGGAAACCTCCAGGCCGTAGCCGTGGGAATACCGTTTCTTGAGGACGAGATACAATCCCGCGTAATTGCCGTGGCCGCCGGCTTCGACGTTGTACCAGTTGCCCATCGTAGGATCGGCACGCTGGTCTCCGGTACCCAGGAGGATCGGGTTCTTGTTCACGAACCAGTAGTCATGTCTTGCTTGTGAAATGACGAAGTCGGCGCTGGCCGAAAAATCGGGAAAAATTTCCCGTTCGACGCCGATCGTATATTGCAGGGACATGGGACAAGGCATGTTCTTGGTGAATGTATAGTTCTCTTTGGGAGTCGTGTCTGCGCTGCTCGGATAGAACGGATTCGGAGCGAAGGGGTCCGGATATCCGGGATGATAGATAATTCGTTCATCGTATTCCACCCGGCTCATGACCGAAGCGTAGACGACGTTGCCCATGGGGCTGTTGGTGTATCTGCCCACGCCGCCGCGGATGGCCGTCTTGCCGTCACCGATGGGATCCCAGCTGAAGCCGATGCGCGGGTCCCAGTTCAGGTTGTTGTTGACCTCAAACCGCTCCTGGTTCGGGTTCTGCTCGAACTTGTACATGCTGTATCTTAGGCCCAGGTTCAGGGTCAGCCTGGGGAGAACCTTCCAACTGTCCTGGACGAAGAAACCGAAGTTCGTCATATGGCTGTGTTCATGGCTCGGGGCCGCGGCGTTCCAGCGGAACCTGGTAGGATAGGTGTAGGCGAGAGCAGGATCGAAGGGATCGTCGGTACTGAAATAGAACATCCCCGGCGATCCCCACATGCTGGTGACAGAGCTGTCGACGTCGTCGATGTCAAACCCCATCTTCAGGCTGTGCTTGTCGAAGAAGATGTTGAAGTTGTCATTGATTTGGAACCGCTTTTCCGGCCACTCCATGGGATTGCCCCAGTATTTGCCGAAGCGCCCGGAAGGCCGAAAGATTTGGTAGTTGTCGGGGCTGCCGGACATCGCGTTCCCCTTGGTTTCAAACCACCTATAGGAATACTGGGTCCTCAGCTCGTTCATGGTGTTGTCGGTGGGATAGAAGGTCCAGTTTCCTTGGAAAACGTTGTCATATTGGATGCTGTCGTAGGAGAGGTCTCTGGTGTTGTATCCGCCGACTCCCTGATTGAGGCCCCGCGGGTAATCCCGGGTGTAGCGGAACGACAGCATATGTTTTTCGTTGAGCTGATAATTGAGCTTGAAGAGGAATTGATCGTTGACGTTCTTGACATTGATCGTTTCTCGGGAAACGAGAGGCGAGGTGATGACGCTGTAGGTCTTGTTCCGGCCCCCTTCGTAGGACGCGAAGAAATGGAGCTTGTCCTTGATGATGGGGCCGCCGAGGAAGCCGCCGAAGCGATACTGGCTGAACGCCTCCTTCTCGGTGGCGAAATAATTCTTGGCGTCCAAGGCTTCGTCTCTATAGAAGCCATATGCCCGGCCTTGGAACTGGTTCGTTCCGGAACGGGTGATGGCGTGCAGGACGACGGCCGTGGCATTCCCGTATTCGGCGCCGAACTGGTTGACCAGCACCCGGAACTCCTGGATCGAGTCGGCGGGGAGGTCCGACCGCATCGTGTTGTAATAGTGGAACTCGTTGGAAACGCCGTCCACCAAGACTTCGGAGCTTCCTCCGGGCTGGGCGCCGCTCCGGATGTCCGTGCTCGAGCCTGACGTCCCTGCCTTCAGGATGGCCAGCTGGGCGAAGCTGCGGGAAACGACCGGAAGGTCGTCAATTTCCCTGCGGCCGACGACGGAGCTGATCTCCGATTTGGTGACTTCGACCAGAGGAGAGTCCGCGATGACCGTGACCTCCTGTTCGACCGTAGCCGGGGTTAATTTTATAGGTAAAGAAATTCTGGCGCCGACGTTGAGAGTCAGCCCTTTCCGGAGGTGGGTATTGAATCCGGAAAGCTTGACGGTGAGTTCATACTGGCCTGGTTCGATCCCCGAAAAGAGGAACTGTCCGTCCGGCCGAGTGACCGTGGCGTAGGAATAGCCGGTCTCTGTGTTTTTCAGTGAAACTTCCGCCCCGGGAAGGCCGGCGTCTTCGGGGTCGGTGATGACGCCTTCGAAGGTGACCAGCTTTTCCTGGGCGAAAACGGCGGTCTGCATTCCGCAGAAGCAAATCGCGACGAAGAAACCGACGAGAATAAAGAGGTCTCTCTCACGGTCTGATTCCAATTGGAGAAACGCCGATTTTTCCT
>CAZJBD010000062.1:0-13274 GCA_964544265.1 uncultured Eubacteriales bacterium | reverse complement strand
GCTCAGACCTTCAACTGCCTCCTCCGGGCATCGCCCCTGCGCCATTGTCTATATCGCACGAAAAGATGCTTCCTAGAGCCGCTAGAGCGGATACGATGCCAGGAAGGCACCGATGAAGGCGAGGGCGACGGCTGCGATCTTCCAGGGAGTGGCCTTCTCTTTCAGGAAGATGGTGGCAAGGATGAAGATGAAGATTGTGTTCATCTGGTTTAGGACGGCGGCCACGGAGGCGAAGGCAAACTTCATCCCTCCCATCCAGAAGAGAAGGGATAGGAAGCCTCCGAAAAATGAAGCCGGGACCATGGCCTTCCAGTTGGAGAGGTCGGACAGCGGGCGGAGGACCTCCCGGCGCTTTGGGTGCAGAAGAAGGAAAGCCGACACTCCAAGCGTTCCGCCGATAAGCCTGACTCCGGTAGCCCAGAAGATTTCCGTGCGGGCGAGCATCGGCTTGATCATCACGATGCCGATGGCGACGAAAAGCATGGCCAAGATGCCCAAGAATATGCCTCGGACGAGGTTCTTCCGGGAGATTTTATCGTTCTCGCTGCGGCTTCTGTGGGCGATAATCAAGACAGCGGCGATAATGAGCAGGACGCCGGAGAGCTGCCAGCCGTTGAGGCGTTCGAAGATAAAGACATAGGACAGGATGATGACGAACGGGCTGTAAAAGCAGTCCACGATGGCCGCCAAGCTTGCTCCAAGGATGTTGAGGGACATGAGGAAAAGCGTGTCGGAAACGGCGATGCCCAGGATCCCGCTCAAAAGGAGAAGACCGACCTCAGTCAACGTCGCATCGGGGAAAAGGGGCTTGTGGAGGGCGGGCATAACGGCCAGGAGGACAAGAAGGGCGAAGAGGCTCTTGAAGAGGTTCAGTGCGATCGGGTGGACATCCTTGCCGCTTATCCGGAACAGGATAACGGCGATGGCCCAAGCCACGGCCGAGGCAAGGGCGAGGATTTCCCCCAGGTGAGGGAGGTGTTCGATCGTTGCGGCGATGGCGTTCATCTTTAAATGCAGCCCATAACGAGGGACAATGATTAGCATATTTCCCGCCCAAGAAGCAACGGCCTGCAGGCGGTTTAACCGGGGACACAATACCAATTTCCGAATTAATTTTCTTTACATATTTTCCAGGGGAGATTTTGGAAATTCGGAAATTGGTATTGTGTCCCTGTTATAATGAGCGCATGCCCGCCAAAAAGAATATTAAAGACCTGACCCTTGACGAGCTTAAAGTCGAACTCCAGACGATCGCCGAGCCCGGGTTCCGGGCGGGGCAGGTTTTTTCTTGGCTTTACCGCAAGGGCAAGACGACGTTTGGAGAGTTTTCCGATCTCTCCAAGAGGCTCAGGGAAAAGCTCGAAACGGATTACTTCATCAGCAGGATGGATGCCGTTGAACGGCGCCGATCCCCCGACGGGACAGAGAAGTTCCTTTTCCGGCTCTCCGACGGCAATTTCATCGAGACCGTCCTGATCCCATCCGGCAGGAGGCGAACGGTTTGCCTGTCGACCCAGGCCGGCTGCAAGTTTGCTTGCGTTTTTTGCGCCAGCGGACTTAACGGGTTCAAACGGAACCTCTCCCCCTCGGAGATCACGGGCCAGGTCCTCTTTCTCCGCGATACGCTTGGCAGGGAATTGACCAACCTGGTCTTCATGGGCATGGGAGAGCCGCTCGATAACTTGCGAAACCTTGAAAAGGCCGTCCGGATCATGAATTCTCCTGAGGGGATGGCGATCGCGGCGCGCCGCATGACGATCTCGACCTGCGGCCTGGTGCCCGGCATCCAACGGCTCGCGAAAATCGACCTCCAGGTGAACCTGTCCCTTTCCCTTCATGCCGCAACGGATAGCGTGAGGGATAAGCTCATGCCCGTTAACAAGAAGTATCCTCTCGAAAAGGTCGTGGAGGCCTGCGAGGAGTACCTGAAGTCGGGAGGGCGGATGCTGACGATTGAATATATCCTCATCAAGGGCGTCAATGATTCGCTGAGCGACGCTGAAGGCCTGGCCGGGATCGCCCGGAGACTCCGGGCTAAGGTCAACGTCATCACCTGCAGCCCGGTGGCCGGGCTCGTTTATCAGGGACCTCGCGAGCCGGAAACGCGGATGTTCATCCAATGGCTCGAAGAGAGAAAAGTCCAGGTCACGCGGCGCCGATCTAAGGGGGCCGATATCGCCGCCGCCTGCGGGCAACTCGCAGGGCGAGCGCAATCTGCCGGCCGTCATTCCTGAACGGCGACCAGAGGGTGGCCGCGGAAAAGAATCGTCAGGGTTTCGATGTGAGGAGTGTGGGGGAAAAAGTCGAAGACCTTGACCTCGGCGACTTCGTAGGCTGGGAGCAGGATCTTGAGGTCGCGGGCCAGCGTTGCAGGATTACAGGATAGATAGATCAGCGTCCGCACCGGATCGTCCGCCAGAGCCCGCGCAAGGTCCGGACGCACGCCTTTTCGCGGAGGGTCGAGGATGATGAGGTCGATGTTCCTGCCCAGGATCTCGCCGATCCATTCCTCGCTCGTGCCCTCGCATACGGAGTAATTTCCGACGCCGTTCTGCGCCAAGTTCCTCTTGAGGAATCGCAGGTTGGCCTCTTCGGACTCGATCCCAAAAACTTCCTTGGCTTCCGGCGCCAACAGGACGCCGAACGTTCCGATGCCGCAGTAGAGGTCGGCTATCCGGGGCTCTCTCGAGGCCGAAGCAACGCGCCGCATCTCACCCGCCACGGCAGCCAGCTGCTCATTATTGACCTGGAAGAAGGATTGCGCCCCGATCAGGAAACGTGCCCCCGCGACGTTTTCCTCGATGAATCCCTTGCCGAGGAGAGGGACCTCGCTCGTTCTCTTCCGGTCGTTTAGGAGACCGACAATGCCTGCCAGGGGATAATCGTCTTTGAGCCGGCCGAATACCTTTCGGACAGCCTCCGCTTCGGCACCCGATTCCATGCCCAGCGAGATCAGCATCCGGCCGTTTGCGGCGCTCCTCCTGATATCGATATCGGTCACGCCCCGGAGATCGCCGTTCCCGATCCTGCCGATCGCCGCCCCCAGAAGCCCGTTCATTTCCTCGGGGACGAGTTCGCATCGTTCCGTCTGGATGAAAGCGGCCTCGCTTCCCGGCTCGTGGTAAGCTGCGAAGGGTTTGTCATCCTGCCAGAGGACGTGGAACCTGGCCCGGTTCCTATAACCCCAGATCTTTGACGACGGGACGACCTCGAGCCGGTCGAGCTCGATTCCAAGCTCTCTCGAGAAGATCTCTCGGACCTGGCAGCCCTTGACCTCCAGTTGGAACGCATATTCCATGTTCTGCCAGGGCGAGCAAGCCCTGAAATGGCCGCACCTTGGCTCCGTCCGCCGCGCGGAGGGTTCGATGATCCTGACTGTTCGTGCTTCGATATAGCTCGCTCTTTCCCTGATCGGCTCGACCTCTACGACCTCTCCAGGAAGCCCTTCGTCCGTGAAGACGACCTTGCCTTCCCCGTCGGCCAGGCTCCGCCCGGGGTAAACGATCTTTTTGATTAGGATCTGCACGACGGCCCTGCCTGTTTAGTGCGCCCATGCTGCCCATTCCGGCGAGACCGATCGAAAGGGGATCATGGAGGTTCTATTCGGCCCCCAATATGGCACAATTCCCGGCGGTCGTCCAGAAGGCCGGCGCGATCAGACCCGGTTCAGAACCCTGGCCGGTAAGGTGATGATAGCTTTGAACAGTTCCAGCCCGGCGGTCAGCGTCATCCCGACGAGCCGGAAGGGGAGGAGCAGAAGCCAGATGATGGGATAGAGAAGGAGGGCCAAAATGGCGATTGGCCAGCAGATGACCAGAAGGATCAGCCAAAGCAAAAACTTGAGCACGTCATGTCTCCTTTATTCCATTATACGGCATTATTGAACAAAAGGTTCACCGCCAAAATGACTGTGCTGAGAAGTCATCAAAGGAAGATCGTGGCGCACGTATAGAGCCCGAAACAGATCAGGGCGATGCCCATGACCACGAGGAGTTTCTTGAACGCTGACACCCGGATTCTATGCTGGTGTTTTGATACGTAGCGGACGAGAATCAGGTACCAGAGCAGGGAACCCAGGCTGCAGGAAATAGCGAATACGATGGGGATCCAGCCCCTATTGGTGACGAGATGGTGGGCGGTGGCGGTTCCGGCGACGGCGATCCAGAAGGCATAAAGGGTCGGGTTGGAAATATATAGGGCAAAGACTCCAAAGATCGGGCGCGTCGGCTTGATGACCTGTTTTTCCTGGACGGCCGAGTTCTCCATTTTCTTGGACTGCTTGATGAGCCTGCACCCGATGATGACCAGGAGAACCGTGGCGAAGCCTTTCATAACAGGAAGGTAGGGCTCGAGATTGATCGAGACGTGAAAGAATCCGACCAGGGCGATCAGGCAGTAGACGAAATCCATCACCGACGTCATGATGCCGGCCAGCAATCCATGGGAATAATCACGTTTGAGCGTCTGCGATATGACAAATACGTTGACCGGACCCAGGGGAATGGCGGCGGCAAATCCGATCAGTAGGCCGAAAAGAACAAACATACTCGTGCCCGTAAGGATGTTGAAACCCTTACCTTATTACAACTCCGGACAAGGTGTCAATTCCGATTCCGAAATTTCCGATGGGATGAATTCTTATGAGAATTCTGATATACGGCCTCGCCGCAATCTTGAGTTCTAATTTGGGACCCGGACGGTTCCCTGGTCCGGGTATTGCGGTCAGATCCTGAAGATCTCAGCGACCGCTCGGAGGTTCATGCGAAAATCATCGCCCCTGTTCTGACTCATTCACATCTTGGCTGTTGATGAGGTTTCGTTCTCCGCTTCTCCCTCGAGTTCGGTTTCGATCCCGAGAAGCTTGGCTGTCCCTTCATAGACCATTTTGAGGGTTTTCTTGGATTCCTGGAGCTGGGCCAGCTTTTCCCGAACTTTCTGCAGCTCCTGTTCGACTTGCGTATCGATAGAGTCCAATTGCCTTTTCACCTCGTCCATGGTCTTCCGGTAAAGGTCTTCTTGTTCCTTACTTAGAGCCATCTATCTCTCCTTTTGAAGATTCTCTTATGATTCCAGTTTGAAGGTGACCGTGATAGGCTTCCAAACCCTGACCTTGACCCCGTCTTTCTCCGCCGGGCTGAACTTCCACTTCCGGACGGCGGTTTCGGCGGCTTTGTTGAAGCCCAGGGCCCCGCCGACCCCTCGGACCACGGCGGTTTGGATGACGTCTCCCGTCTCGGAAACAAGGGCGTTGACCGTAACCGAGCCTGTCACGCGCATCCTAAGGCCGGCCGGGGGATATATAGGCTCGGCGGCTTTGATCACCCGTGGCTGGATGTCAACATCAGCGAGGGGCACCAGGTCGCCTGCCTTAAGTTTTACCGGCGGCGCCGCGAGCGGATCAGTCGATTCTCTCTGCGACGGTTCCTGGACCTGGGAGACGAACATATCTCCGGTTGCCGCCGCTGCCTCCTGGGCGGTCTCCTCCCGAGCGCCGGTGCCGGCGGCCTCCGGGACCTGGAGCTCTAACGGCGAGCTTGAATCGGGGACGAGCGGCTTGATGTCCTCGACGGCCTGTGGCAAGGCTTCTAGGGATTGATCGACCGGGCGTTTCTTTGCTCCTGCATTGGCCTGAGTCCTAGCGGACGCCTTCACTCCGGCCGCTGCATTTCCCGGATCAGAAACCCCTTGTTCCCCAGCCGGCGGAACAGCCGTCTCCAAGGCGGCCGCGTCGGTTATTGACGAAGCGACTTGCTCCCGTGAGGTGCCGGATTTGCCGGGCTTCAGGAAGAACACCATGGCGCTCATCAGGATCATGATCCCGGCTACGGCGCCGAAGATCTTGGGATAGAACGGCCGCTTCTTTTTTTCGAGAAATTCTCCGAATTCATGAGTCAACGTTGGTACGTCCGATTTCTTCTCTCTGGGCAAGGGAGGCAAGGGAGCCGCCTGGGCCTTGGGGGCGGGAAGATCGGGAACAGATTTCGTTTCCGGGGCCGGAGCCTGCGCGAAGGATTTATGTTTTGGCGCCTCGAGAGAGGTTTTTTTCTTCTCGGGTTTCAGACCGAACTCGGCCAGCGTGCTCTGGAGCATGTCATCGATTTCGTCCTGCACGAGGTCTTTTTTTTCTTTTTTGGAGGCCGAGGCGCCCTCGGTTTGGATGTGGAGCCGGGCCGGCTCTCGGGCGGCGGGAATAGAGACTAAAGATTCCATGATCGCCTCGTCGATGTCTTTCACACTTTTGCCCGGCACCGCAGGGAGGTTGAGGATCTTCCGGATGGAGACGAGGAGGTCGTCCGGGTCGAGGGGTTTTTCGAAATAAGCCGATGCCCCGAACGTGCGCAAGGCCTCAGTTTTGTAGATCGTGTCCTTGTAGATGCCGGTGATGATGATGACCGGGACCTTCTGGGTGGCGCTGTGGGTGATCCTCGAGCACAGCTCAAATCCGTGCAGCTTGGGAAGCATGGCTTCCGTGATGATCAGGTCGGGGCTTTCGGCCTTGCACATTTCAAGGCCGGCGGATCCGTCGACAGCCGTGCTTACGCTGAACCCCTCGTTCGAGAGGAACTGGGACAGGAACCGCAAGAATTCCTGGTCAAAATCGACGACGAGGATCTTTTTCTTTCCCATAAACCAAACACCTCTCCCCGCAGCCTATGCGAGTCACGCCCTTTATGTCACATGATATTAGTCGGTCCACGGGATGATTAGGTCAATCACCATTAGGGGTGAATCTGGGGAGGATATTTCCTCACCCGTTCCCAGGTTTAAAAATCCGGGGATTTTCGATAGAATGACGGCTTATTGATTAAGGAGGCCATGATGCGACAAAAACCAGCGATTATCATCGCCTTGATCGTCCTCGTCTCCGGGGTTGCAGCCTTTACCCAAGAAATGGAGAGCAGCGTTCCGGAGCTAGACGCGTTCCACGAGATTATCTATCCCATATGGCACACGGCATACCCTGAGAAGGATATCTCAGCCCTGAAGGGTTTCGTTCCCGAGATCAACAGGCTAGCCGGCAGGGTTTTCGAGGCCAAGCTTCCAGGCATTCTCAGGGATAAAGAAGAGAAGTGGCAGGCCGGATTGGCGGAATTCAAGCGGTCGGTCGAGGAATACAGCGCCGCGGCCAGGAGCGCGGACGACCAAGCCCTTCTCAATGCCGCCGAAGCCCTGCACGCCAGGTATGAGATGCTGGTCCGAACGATCCGGCCGGTCCTCAAGGAGATAGATGATTTCCATAAAGCCCTGTATGTCGTCTACCACAAGTCTCTTCCTGATAAGAATTTCGCCAAAATCAAGGCGGCGGCCGGAGACCTGAAATCCAAGGCCGAGACCGTCGTGAAGGCGACGCTTTCCAAGAGGCTGGAAGCCAAGTCCGCCGCGTTCCAGGCTGCCTCCAAGGATCTCCTGATGGCGGCAGGGGAACTTGAGACGGCATGCAAGGGCGAAGACAATATCGTCATCGAAAAAGCGGTCTTGACGCTGCATGCGAAGTACCAGGCGTTGGAAAAGGTTTTTGATTGATTACCCGGGACGGGGGATAACCGGCGCTGAATGCGTTACCGGTTCTCGATCATGATCTGCAGGATCTCCAGCTCATCGGCGTCGAACCAAATTTTGTGACAGGACAGGCACTTATCAACCGGGATGAAGTGCGCATAACTATAGGGGCGGGCCCTCATCGTATAGCCACAGTCGGGGCAGATTAGGGGAGCGGACGGCTGCGTTTCCGAAATCCTTTTGGTCTTAACCGGCTGGGAGAAGAACCTCTCCTTAAACGCCATGGCTTTTCTGACCAGCGCTTCTGAAAACCCCGCCTCTTTTCTGGCGATGACCCGGTCCATCATCCCCTCACCGATGAGCTTGCCCTGGCAGCGCGGACAGAGCTTGATGGAGACGCCTTCATAGAATATCTGGGCGAGCGGGGCTCGGCAACGCGGGCACTTGTTTTCGCGGTCTCGATCGACGGACCTTTTTCGCCCGGCGTTTCGCAAGGCCAAGCGAATCTGGGGGAATTCCCGGGCCTTGGCCTCAATACTCTCCTGAGAATTTTTGATGACGGCCAGGGTGGAGAAATCCGTACGAGAGACCAGCTCGCTTATCGTCATCGGTCCTTCCCATCCTCCTCTGGCGCTCTGGATCAACCAGATCTTTGCCTCTCCCGTTTCTTTCTCGCCGGGCGCGGAGGTGGAAGCTTCGTGCCCATCCTCTGGCCTGGTTACCGAAGGTTCCGTTTTTATCGTCATTTCCTCGAAGGAAGTCAGGATTTGCCGGGCCTTTTCACGGTTCTGCCGCCCCTCCCAGACGTCCCGGATGATTTGATCGGACTTTTTCCCGGCCATGCCGGCCAACGCTTCGATCCGTTCGAGGAGGGGAGGGTGAGAGTCAAAAAGCCCGCCGAATGAACCTTCCCGAACGTTTGGAGATTCAGGGGCAACGATGAAAAGCGGGCTGCAGGAGGCTGAGAAATCACCTATGAACGAGTTTTTGATATGGGCTTTATAGATGGCCCTGGCGAGAGAGGAGGGGTCTCTCCCGAGCTCCACGGCGGCGGCGTCGGCAAGGAGGACCCGTTGCCGGCTGACCAGCGTGCTCAAGAGGCGCATGACGATGGATGAAACGGCGGCGGCGAGATAGATGAGGACCGGGCCTCCGCCTCCTTCTCCGGTCCTCCGTCCCGGGAAGCCGGGCTGAGTCTCGGCTTGTTCGGGCTCCATGGCATCTTTAAGCTTCTCGAAGAAATTGGCCAGGGAGCAGACCAGGGTCACGTAGAAGGCGTCGCCGCGGGTGATGTGGGCCAACTCATGGGCGACCACAGCCTGAAGCTCATCTCTCGTGCATTCGGCCAGCATTCCCTCGGTGATCGCGACCGCCGGAGTTTTATCGGCTTCGACGAGGGCCATGGAATTGACGGCGAACGCCGGGATCACGTAGGCGTTGACTTTTAGAACGCCGGCGGCGATGGATATCTCGTCAAGCGTGTTCTGGAACTGCTTGTGATAGCGGTCGGAGATGTCGGGGGGGCGGGCTTCAAGACGCTTGAGGATATAGCCGGCGCCGAACCTCCTGGCGTCCTGAAAATGGAACCAAGCGATGAGGATTGCGGCCGCCAGGTCGAAGCCGAGGAGCTTGTAAATGAACGGCCTCGTCAGGAGGCCTTGCCACGGCCCGAGGAATCCAAGGCTCAGGACCACGGCAAGGGAGATGAGGCCGATGGCAACGAAATCAAAGACGATGAGGACGGTGAAGACGAAGAGGCTCTTTCTCCACTGGAGGCTCTGGATCTCGTAAAAGTTTTTCTTGAGCCGGGCCATCGTTTTTTCTCATCATATATGAAAAACCCCGTCTTCTGCAAAGTTAAGTTGGAACCCAAAGAGAAAAAACCCATCGGCAATTTTGGGAGGAATATCGTATAATAAAGCGATGAAGATGAGTAACATGCCGTTCGCGGCGATGGACTGGGAAAAGGTTCCGGCAGAAGAACACAAGGGCGAAACGGGGACGTCGTTCTGGCGGGTCCGGGAAGACGGCAACCTTCGCGTTCGAGTCGTCGATTACTCGGCCGGGTATAAAGCCGACCATTGGTGCAGCCGCGGTCACGTCCTGCTCGTCCTGAAAGGCGAGATTGTCGTTGAGCTCAAGGACGGCCGGGCGTTTAGGCTCGGACCCGGAATGGGTTTCCAGGTCGGCGACGACGAGGCGAACCCTCATCTTGTCCGGACATCAGCCGCAGCCCGGGTTTTTCTTGTAGATTAAAGGACGGATGAAACAAGACAGCCTCGAAAGAAGGATCGGCCTCTTTCCTCTGACCAACATCGTCGTGGCCAACATGGTCGGGGCCGGGATTTTCACAACCTCGGGCCTGCTCATAAGGGATCTGGGAAATCCCCTGGTCATGCTCGGCCTTTGGATCGTCGGCGGTATCCTCGCCCTCTGTGGCGCTCTCTCGTACGGGGAGCTCGGAGCGGCCATCCCGAGGGCTGGGGGCGAATATGCGTTTCTTTCTGAGCTTTTCCACCCTCTTCTCGGCTTCTTGAGCGGCTGGGCGTCGTTCTTCGTCGGATTCTCGGCCCCCATAGCCGCTTCGGCGATAGGCTTCATGGAGTATTTCACCCGGGCTTTCCCAGGGCTTCTCCGGGTCGGGCTCCTGTCGGAAGCTTCCGAGGCGGCCGTCCTCAAGAAGGCCGGAGCCTGTCTCGTAATCCTTCTCTTTACCCTCATCCACGCGCGCGGCGTCGAACTCGGAACCAGGGTCCAGAACTTTCTAACGGTTGGAAAAGTTGTCCTGATTGCGGGTCTCCTGGCGGCGGGCTTAGCTTCCGGGCATGGGAGTTGGTCGCACTTTACTCAAGGCGGGAGTTACCGTTTCGATTTTATCGGCTGGAAGAGCGCTGGCCTGGCCCTGATGTGGATCATGTTCGCGTACAGCGGCTGGAACGCGTCAGCTTACATCGGATCGGAAATTCGAGACCCGGACAAGAACCTTCCCCGTTCTCTCATCCTGGGGACGGGGCTGGTTATCCTACTTTATGCGGGCCTCAATATTTTCTATCTCTACGCCGTCTCCCCGGCCCAAATGAGCGGCGTCATCTCTGTAGGAGGACTTGCCGCCGGAAACGTCTTCGGGCCGTCCTTTGAGGGAGTCCTGTCGATCCTGATCGCCTTCGCGCTCTTTTCTTCCCTCAGCGCTTTCATCATCCTCGGACCCAGGGTCTATTACTCGATGGCCCGGGACGGTTATTTCTTCAAGTCCTTCGCGAAGGTCCATCCGGTCTTCGGCGTTCCCTCGAAATCGGTCATTCTCCAGGGGCTCATCTCGATGGCCATCGTCGTCTCGGGATCGTTCGACCAGATCCTGACCTATATGGGCTTCTCGCTCGGGATCTTTCCCATCTTCGCCGTTCTGGGGGTCTTCAAACTCCGGAGACAGGGAAGGAGCACCCGCAAGATGCCGGGCTTCCCGGTTACCCCTGCAGTTTTTATTCTGACCGGGATCCTCATTCTTGTCCTGGGCTTTCTTAGGAGCCCCGGCCCTTCGGGAGTGGCCATCTTAACAGTCGCCGCCGGTGTGCCTGCCTTCCATTTCTTGAAGAAAAAGTATAGATTGCCTATTTTGAAGGACATGACCGATGACGAGTCGAAATCCACGCCCTAGATACGCTCTCCCTCTCAGCCTGCTCATCTTAATCGTCGCCGCGGCCCTCCTTTCCCCTTCATATCCTGCCGACAGCCTGCAAGCCGCTGCCGCCGGCCTTGACGCGAGGGTCCGGAGCTTTCTCGTTGGGCACCGGGACCAATGGCGGGACGAAAACGTTACCGAAGCCGACGGCATGTTCCTTTATGAATTCGTCTTGCAGCACAAGTACACGAAAGCCCTTGAGATAGGAACCTCGACAGGGCATTCGGGCATCTGGATCGCCTGGGCCTTGAGCAAAACGGGGGGCAAGCTGGTGACGATCGAGATCGACGCCGTGAGGCACGCCAAGGCGGTCGAGAATTTCAAGGCAGCGGGCCTCGACGCTTATGTTGACGCCCGTTTGGCCGACGCGCACGAGGAAGTGCCACTCCTCAAGGGGCCTTTTGATTTCGTATTCGTGGACGCGGACAAGGAGTGGTACCAGAACTACTTCAAGATGCTCCTGCCCAAACTTGAACCGGGAGGCTGCTTCGCCGCCCACAACGTCCTCAACCTGGAGTTCATGCACGGCATCAAGGAATTTCTTGATTACGCCCGGAGCCGGCCCGAGATCGAGACGACCGTCGAACGGACAAGCAGCAGCGGGATATCCTTGAGTTTCAAGAAATATCCGATCTAGGAGGCTGGCGTTTGTGAAGCGCAAGATCGAGATCGGGCTCATCCTGTTTGTCCTCGTCCTTGGCGCGGTTGCGCTTCTTTTCTTTCGGGGAGACCGCTCCGTTCCTTCCCAGAAGACCTTTCTGGTCGACTCCCAGCAAACCCTGCCCTCCCCGAGCGAGATCACGGTCCGCAACGTGGTCGACGTTCCCGTCCGCTATAGCACGACTCCCCATGGTTCGAACTCTGCTCCCGAGTTCCGGACCCTTCCGGTCGGGGCCGTCGTCCGCTATAAGGCTAACGGCCTCCTCGTCATCAGCTTCGAAAGGGCGGGCCGGACAATCACCCGGTCCTTGACGCCGGGCCGGGCTTATTCCTTTCGATACGACGAGTATAACCTCCTGGAGATCTGGCTCGGCTCACACGGCCGGCAGGACGCGGAAGACCTTGCGCCCTTCGTCGTGACGCCCAAGCCTGTGGTGGACAGGATGCTCGAGATGGCTGAGGTCGGCCCTGACGACATTGTCTATGATATCGGATGCGGGGACGGCAGGATCGTCATCACGGCCGCCCAGAGGTTCGGGGCGACGGGCGTCGGCATTGATATCGACCCGGAGCGCATTCGGGAATCACGGGAGAACGCCGCCAAGGCCATGGTGGAGCACCTGGTGACCTTCATCCTTGGGGACGCTACTCAAACCGACATATCCAAGGCCACGATCGTGGCCCTTTACCTTTTACCGGAGTCCAACAGCCTCTTGCGGCCCAAGTTCGAGAAGGAGCTCCGGCCCGGAACCTTGGTCGTATCCCACAACTATTCTATCCCGGGCTGGGAGGCGAAAGAGACCGCTTATGAAAGTGTCAAGGACGGCCTCGACAAGGAACACGTGATCTATCTTTACAGGAGATAGCTTATTTTTTGTTAATGTGGATCCCGCCCCCGGACGTCCGGAGATAAAGCTCCGGGCCTCCGCCGTTGATTTTGGCCTGGAGGGAGTTGCGATCGATCTCGCCCTGGATCGTAACCGGGAAGTCGGTCGAGACGTGGCCGCCGCTGGCGTGAGCGTTGACGTCCACGGCGATATTGGCGGCGAGGGTCACATGGATGCTTCCCCCGGAAGTGGATAAGGAGCAACGGGACTTGGGCTGGCTCGAGATCATGGCCGTAACGGAGCCGCCCGATGTCTCGGCCCTGATGGCCCCCATGACCTCCTCGATTGTGATGCTGCCGCCCGAGGTGTCGGCGTCGACCTCGCCCCAGGCTTTAATGACCCGTATGCCGCCGCCGGACGTCCTCGCCATGACACGGCCCTTCGTCTCTTCGATCCGGATGTCGCCGCCGCTCGTGTGGATGTCGACGTCACCGTCGACGAAGCCGGCTTCGATACTGCCGCCGGACGTGTTGCCCCGAACGTTCCCCGTGATTTTATCGAAATGGAGGCTGCCTCCAGACGTCTTGCTGACGACCTCGCCTTTAAGG
>CAZJBD010000061.1:0-13601 GCA_964544265.1 uncultured Eubacteriales bacterium | reverse complement strand
TGCCCGCTCCGACCTTCGACTGCCTCCTCCGGGCATCGCCCCTGCGCCATTGTCTTTATCAAACGAAAAGATGCTTCCATACCGGAATTGCGACTCGTGTCTGATCGGCGATTTTGGGACCCCCGGAGGGAGTGAGTGCCGGCTGAGGTCAGCAAAAGGGGGGTGATGAATAAATTTTGAGGGAGCCCTCTCCAGCCGGCAAAAGAGAGCCGATACCATTATAGCAAAATCGGATATAATTGCAATACTCAGACAAGCACCCCCATCGAATAGTCTGCCGGCCCGCCAGAAACCCGCCCCTAAAAAAATTTTCCCTCGCTAATGGTCAGCCAAACCCGATCCACGCTAATCTCCGGAAGCGTTCGGGCCGCGACGACTCGAGTCAGGCCGAACGGCCGCCAGGCTGCTTCCATGTCCTCGTGGAAAAGGGCCAGGACCTTGGCGCCGCAGGCTGCAGCTAGGTGGGTGATTCCGGAGTCGTTCCCAATGTAGAACAAAGCTTTGGCCAGGAGGGCGGCGAGTGTACAGAGCTCCGGCTTTCGCAGCCAGGTCCAGCGGGGGGGTACCCCCCCCGATTCCAGAGGACCGGAGAACGAAGGCCTCTCCTCCGCGTCGCCGGTAACCAGGATGCCCGGCATCCCCCTGTCCGCCAGCCGCCGGACGATCTCCAGAAAGTTTCCGAGAGGCCAGCATTTGCTTTCCCCGCCGCTTCCGGGATGGACGACAGCGAAAGGCTCTAGCCCCCCGCCCACCCCTAAACGGAGCCTGTGCGCGGACGCGGCAGCTCTCTCACTCACGGCTAACCGGGCGCATTCGTCGAAACCCGGCCCAGGCGCTCCCGCACCCGGAATGAAAGAGGCGGTTCGGTCGAAGAAAAAACGGCTGATGGGAACCGAAACGAAGGCGGGCAGGGCGATCGTCCGGACTTCCGGAATGCTCATGGACCGTAACGATTCTTCCAGCCAGAGACCGGGCGGTTTCTGCATCCAAGCGACAGCGAGGCCAAAGCGTTCGGCCCAACAAGCAGTCTCCGGGTCGGCGCCGAAAAGGGCCGCGGTTTTCCTTCCGCCGACCGGAACGAGCTGGTCCACGAGTCCGGCGTCCTGAAAGAGCCGGCCGTATTCCTCCCGACAGACGAGGGTAAATTCTTTGTCCGGCATCGTTTTGCGAAGATAGGAGATCGAGGGCAGGACGGCCAGAAGATCTCCCAGCCCCCCGAAACGGAGCAGAAGCACACGCCCTTTCTTAGTGTCCATAACGTTCCTATTAAAAGAAGCGTTCAATTCAAGATAAAGATGCGAAGGTCCATGACATTCGTCCCGGTCGGCCCGGTCAGGATCAGCCTGCCGGTCCGCTTGAAGAAAGAGTTGGAATCGTTATCGGCCAGGAACGACTGCGGGTCGAGTCCCTTCGCCCGGGCGACGGTCCACAAGGAAGGATCGGCCCAGGCGCCCGCCGCGTCCGTCGGCCCGTCCCGGCCGTCCGTCCCGAGGCTCAGAATAAGCCAGCCGCGGGCCGACCGCGGCATGGCCGTGAGCGCGGCCAGGACGAACTCGGTGTTTCGCCCTCCCAAACCCTTCCCCTTCACCGTGACGGTCACCTCTCCCCCGGCAAGAAAACACAGCGGGGCTCCCGAATTTTTCCGCGAGCAGGACAGGCCCTCGAGAAAAGCGGCGTAATTCTTCGCCGCCGTCCCGGCCTCCCCGCTGTCCGACTCCGTGAGGATCAGGGCGCTAAAGCCCAACTCCTGGGCCCTCGCCCGGGCCGCCCTCAGGGCCGTCCCGATATCCCCGATGACAAACGTGCTGATCCGCCCAAGGGTCCGGTCTCCTTCCTTTAAGGTTTCATCGACCTCGCCCCGGCCTCCGGCAACCAGCCGGTTTTGGACAGAGGCCGGCACGGCCTCCCAGAGCCCGAATTTCCGCAGGACGTTTTCCGCGTCTCCGAAGGTTGAAGAGTCCGGATAGGCCGGCCCCGAAGCGATGACCCCGAGGTCGTTTTGGATGACGTCTGAGATCACGAGACTTATGACCCTCGCCGGCCAGGCCGCTTTGGCCAGCAGCCCGCCCTTAACCGAAGAGAGATGCTTGCGCACGGCGTTGAGCTCACGGATGTTGGCTCCGGCCTTGAGGAGGCAGTCGGTGACAAACTGCTTGTCTTTCAGGCTGATGCCCGGCGCCGGAAGACAGAGGTTCGCCGAGGCGCCTCCAGACAAGAGGAGAAAGACGGCATCGTTTTTGCCGGCTTGGCCGGCAAGACAAACGGCTTCCCGACCGGCCCGGACGCTTGCCGCGTCGGGGAGCGGATGGGCGGCTGGGATTGCCGTCAGGCGGTCCGGATCCGGATTTTCCCCCGGCCTGCAGGTGACGATCCCCCCGTCCACCCTGTCGCCCAGGACGGCCATAAAGCCCGCGGCCATCGGTCCCGCCGCCTTGCCGGCGGCGATCAGGAAGGTCCGCTTAAACCGGCTGAGGTCGAATCTCTTTCCCAGGACCTCCAGGTCTTTTCCCGACCTGGTCAAGATTGCCCGGACCAGCCGACCGCCTTCGACCGCAGCCAATCCGGCCCTGGCGATCTCCATGGCTTTTTCGAACGTCGCCATCCGTCTCACCATAGCGCGGCCGCCTTCCGTTTTCAAGGCAATTGTGATACAAGTTGTCCTTATGAACGAGAATCCGATGCGGGGACCGTTTCCCAAGAGGCGCCTGGTTCTAACCCTCCTAAAGCTCGCCTTCAGCGCCGCTATCCTCGCCCTCCTCATCATCTTTAAAACACCCGTCGGGGACATCATCAAAGTCCTAGGCACCGTCCGGCTCCCCGGACTCGCCCTGGCCTTTTCCCTTCATGCCGTGGGGTATTTCGCCAGCGCCTACCGCTGGCAAATCCTCGCCCGGGCCCTGGGTGATGATATCCCACTGGGGTTCCTGATCAAGTCCTACATGGTCGGGACGTTCTTCAACAACTTCCTCCCCACGAGCTTCGGCGGCGACATCGTCCGCATCTGGGACGGCTCTCGCTATTCCCAATCCCTCGTCAAGTCCTCGGCCATCATCGTCGTCGAGCGCGTCACCGGCATCGCCGTCCTCTTTCTGTTCGCCCTCTTCGGCTCCTTTTTCCGACTGGATATGGCCCACGATGTTCCCGTTATCTGGGTCTCGCTTGTCCTCGGTTTAGTGGGCCTGGGCTTGGTGGTCTTATTCCTGCTCCCTGTCACGGAAAACCTCATCCTCCGTTTTCCCGACCGAAAGCTCCTTAAGCCCCTCAAGAGAACGGCTCTCTCCTTCCGGGAAACCGTGCTCCTTTATAAGGACAAAAAAGGCCCTTTCCTCTTGGCCTTCCTGTGGGCGGTTATCCTCCAGGCCAACGTCGTCTTCTACTTCTTTCTCATCGGCCGGGCCTTCGGTCTCGAGATCGGCTTCCTGGATTATTTCGTCTTCGTGCCCATCCTCCTCCTCGTCCAGACAATCCCGGTGACCATCAACGGCCTGGGCCTGAGGGAAGGGTCGGCCATCGAGATCTTCAGGCACTACGCCATTCCTTCCGCGACGGCGTTTTCCTTCTCGCTCGTCGACGTCGGCTTCCGGCTGATCCTGGGGGTCATCGGGGGGGCGATTTACGTGTCGAGGAAATGAACGTCCGCCGCCCGCCCATAGCTATTGTCCTGGCCATCTTGTTCCTTATCCCGGCTCTATCTCTTTCCCAGCAGGATGTCTCCGAGTTCGAGAAGCGCATCACCAAGCTCAACCAGCAGATCAAGGACCTTAAGGCAAAGATCCAGGACGAAGAGAAGAAGGAATCCTCCATCCTCTCGTCCCTGGCCAGGATCGGCCTCACCAAGAAGCTCATCCGGAGCGAGCTGGCGGCCAACGCCGTCGTCCTGGAGAGAACGAACGGCGAGCTCAAGACCCTGCGGGCCGATAAAGTCCGCCGGCTGACGGACCTGGAGAGAGAGAAAGAATCCATCGAGAAGACCCTAGTGACACTCTACAAATTCGGCAGGTTCGACTTTCTCAAATTCGCCTTGCAGGCGGAGGACGCCGAGTCGTTCTTCACCGAAAGCAAGCACCTGAGCTTTCTGGCTCACACCCAGGAGACCACGATCTCCAACTACCTGGCCGCCCTGGCCGAACTGGGTGCCACCGAAAGGCGGCTGGAGACAAAAAGGAAGGAAGTCGCCGATCTCATCTTGGCTTCGGAAACAAAAAAACGGGAACTCGAGGCCGAGGAGAACAGAAACCGCAACCTCGTGATGGAGGTCAAGCGCAACAAAAAGTCCTATGAGCAGGCGCTGGAGGAGCTCTCCGAAAGCGCCAAACAGCTTCAGGCCCTGCTTAAAAAGATCGTCGACGAGGCCTACAGCCTCCCCTTTTCGTTCGTACCGCTTTATGAGAAAAAAGGGAAGCTTCCCTGGCCGATCCAGGGTCGGATCATTACGGCCTTCGGCCTCCAGAAACACCCCCGCTTCAACACGATCACCCAGAACAACGGCATCGAGATCGCCCCCAATAAGGAAAAGGCCGTCATCCAGTCGGTCCACCCCGGCCGGGTCGTTTACGCGGATGTCTTCGAAGGCTACGGCAACCTCATCATCATCGACCACGGAATGGCCTATTACTCGCTTTACGGGCACTGCTCGGAGTTCCTGGCCGCTAAAGGAGACGCCGTCAAGGCTGGCCAGCCGGTCGCCCTGGTGGGCGACACGGACTCCCTGAATGGCGAGTGCCTTTATTTCGAGCTCCGGTTCAAGACCAAGGCCCTCGATCCCTTGCAATGGCTCAAGAGAAGATGATAAAATGTATGTTCATAAAATCATGATATCTCAGCGTATCCGCCTGGTATTCCTCTCGGCTTCGATCGCCCTCTGCCTTTTCTTCGTTCTCGAGAGGAGTTTCCTCCCCGGGATCTCCCAGAGGCTGACTCACAAGGGACTCGACCTTCTGGCAAACGTCACGCGCCTGGTCAAGAACGACTACATCGATGAACGGGACCCTGCCCAGACCATGGATGGCGCCTATAAGGGTCTCATCGACTCCCTGGACCCTGTCTCGAGCTACCTCGACCCCGACGTCACGGCCAAGTACCTCGGGAGGGCTTCGCGGTGGGCTGACATCGGAGTCGTCCTCTTCAAAGGATCCTTCGGCTTATTCCCGCAGGTCGTGGGGATCGTTGAGGGCTCCCCTGCCGAAAAGGCGGGCCTCAAACCGGGCGATACCTTCAGCGCTATGGACGGCCGGGGAACTTTCAATTGGAGTTCCCTCGAAGCCAACCTCTACCTCAAAGACCTGGAACAGAAGCCCGTCTCCCTCAAGGTCCTCCGGGAGAACCAGTCTCTGGAACTCAAAGCCGAACGGGCTCTCCTCTTCCCGGAACCGTTCTCTTTTTCGTCAACCGACAGGTTTGCAGTCCTGCGTCTCCACAACCTCTACTCCCCGTGCGTGAGCGAAGTCCGGAAGAAAGTTCTGCCCCTCCTCAAATCCCGGAAAAAGCCTCTTATCCTGGACCTAAGAAACTGCTATGAAGGCGAGATCGAAGAAGCCCGTGACTTCCTCAACATCTTCATCCAATCGCCCCAGATCGGCAGTTTCGAGAAAAAGGGGGGGACGAAGGAGCCTGTCGCTTGTCCCGCCCAGCCGGAGTCGGCCGGCCTGCCGGCCGCCGTATGGACCAACCGGGGCACCATGGGAGCATCCGAGCTCGTGGCAGCCGTCCTTCAGGGGACGAAAAAGGTCAAGGTCATCGGCTTGAAAACCTTCGGCCTGGTATCCAGGCAGGTGTTCTTCCCCCTCCAAGACGGCAGCTCCATCCTCATCACGTCGGGCATCTTTACCCTGGCCTCCGGAAAAAAGCTCTGGGAAGAAGGCGTCGACCCCGAAGAGACGATCGGTTTAGAGGACCAAAGCTCCTCAGCATACTTTAAAAGGACCGCGGCCCTCTTTCCTAACCGCTGACAGATGAAGCCAAAAGGGATCCCGCAGTGGCCCATCTATTCCGCGGCCGCCTGGGTCCTGGCCGGGCTGGCCGTCCTCTCCATGCTCGTCCTCGACCGCATGAATTGGAAGAAAGGGGAGGAATCCTATATTTTTACCGGAGCCCTCGTTCCCAAGGCGCCCAAAGGCCGGATCAAGCCGGTGCCCGAGATCGCCAGGGAAAAGAAGGCGGAAGCCCCGGCCGAAGCCGTGAAGAAACCGGAGCCGAAGTCGACGACGCCGACCAGGGAGAGCGTCAAGGCCCGGCCTGCGGCCGCCGCTCCCAGGAGCAAGGTCGCCATCGTCATGGATGATATGGGAAACAGCCTGGAGGCTCTCAACAAACTTCTGGTCCTGGGCGAGCCGGTGACGGTCTCCGTCCTCCCCTACAGTCCATACTCCCGGGAAACAGCCGAAATCGCCCACCGGAATGGCCTCGAGGTCCTCCTGCACCTGCCCCTCGAGTCCCTGAACAGCCAGGACTCCGAAGCGGACACGGAAGGACTCATTCATTCCGGAATGGATGAAGCGGAAGTCCGGAAAATGATGGCCGACAACCTCGGCCGGGTCCCATATATAAAAGGAGTCAATAACCACATGGGCTCCAAGGTCACGGCCGACGAGGCGCTCATGCGGACCATCTTGGAACCGCTCAAGGAGAAAGGACTTTTCTTCCTGGACAGCCGGACGACCGCCCGGTCGGTCGCCTACACCGTGGCCCGGGATATGGGCGTCCCCGCGGAATACCGGCAGGTCTTTCTCGACGCCGACGGGAGTAACGGTCTCATCAAAGATAGGCTTCTCGAGCTCTTCAGGCTCGCCCAAAAGGAAGGCCGGGCCGTCGGCATCTGCCATCCCTTCCCGGAAACCCTTCAAGCGCTCAAGGAGAACATCCATCTCCTGAAGGACTACGGGCTGGAAGCCGTCTTCGCGTCGGAACTGGCAACACTTCGCGATTGAATTCTTTGCCGGGTTCCATTATATTAGAATCCATAGAGAGGAGGATTCCCATGAAAAAGATCGCAAGCATCATTCTCCTTGCGGGAGGGGTCCTGGCCGCACTTCTCTTGTCTTCCTGCAAGTTCATGTCACCCGAAGAGCTCAAGGCAACCATCGAAATCGTCGACGTCGAGACCAAATGGGTCTCTAAAAGATACCAACCGTGGCCCCCCAAACTTATCCTCGTCCCGGTCGTTTCCTTCCGGGTGAAGAACATCGGCGTCAAGCCCCTCACCTACGTCAATTTCAACGCCATCTTCAAGTTCAAGGGCGACCCCGAGAACCTGGGCGACAATTTCCTGGCCGCCATCCGGGGCAAAGCGATTCCTCCGGGAGGCGCGAGCGACGTCATTACCCTGAAGAGCAACTTCGGAGTGGAAGGCAAAGGAGTTGAATCCATCAGGAATAATCCTCAATGGAGGCCGACCGGAGTCAAGCTCTTCGCCCGCTCCAAAGGTTCCCAGTTCGTGCTCCTCGGCGAGTGGGATGTTTCCCGGACCATCGACTTCAAGGAACCCGAACCCGTAGAGGTCAAATAAGGCCGGACGCCCTCCCTCTCGGCCGCCGATTCCAACAGCAACGAAAGGACGAAGATGAACCCGATCCTGCCTGCCAAGATATTTCTAACCAAAGGAAGCGGACAGCACAAGGAGAAACTCGTCAGCTTCGAAAAAGCCCTGCGGGAAGCCGGCATATCTCCTTTCAATCTGGTGAGGGTCTCAAGCATCCTCCCCCCTGGCTGCGAGCTAATTGCTGCCGAGAAAGGGTTGAAACTTCTCAGCCCCGGGCAGGTCGTCTTCCTGGTCATGAGCGAGAATGCGACGAATGAAGGCGAGCGCCTGATTTCGGCGTCCATAGGGATGGCCGTGCCCAAGGGCCGCAAGTCTTACGGCTACTTGGCCGAACACGAAGGATTCGGGCAGACGGAGAGGGACGCCGGGCGATATACGGAAGACCTGGCGGCCGAGATGCTGGCGACCAAGCTCGGCCGGAAGTTCAATCCCCGGAAGGCCCAGGGAACGAACGGCAGGACGTATCGCCTCTCCTCAACGCTGTCCATAACGACGAGGAGCACAACCCAGACCGCAAGGGGAAGCGAAGGCGTATGGACGACGGTCATCGCGGCCGCGGTTTTTGTAACATAAGTTAAAAGTCAAGGGGATTGGGCTTGAGGATCTTGACGTAGCTTCTCTCCTTGAGCCCTTTGAGATATTCTTCGAGCTTCTTATCCCTCTTCTGGGCATAAAGCTTCTCTTCAACCTTCTTCTTGACCTCCTCAAAGGTCAGGAGGCGGCTCTCCTTTTTTTCCTCGAGTTTCAACAGGTACCAGCCGTTTTTGGTCTCAATCCAGCCGCTCGTCTCACCGGTTTTGAGCTTGGAAACGGCCTGCTCCAGGGTTTTGTCCAGCTCGCCTTTCTTGAACGTCCCCAGGTCACCTTCGGTTTCTTTGGCCGGGCCGTCCGAATATTCCTTGGCCAGGAGATTGAACGACTCTCCGGCTTTGAGTTTGTCCCCGACTTGCTTCTTTATCTCGTCCAGCGTCCCTTCCGCCTTCCCTTCCGTGGATAGATAGACGGCCCTGATCTTGTATTCTTCCGGCTCGGTGAACTCTTGAGGGTGAAGCTTGTAGTAGCCGACAATCTCCGAATCATCGAGGACGATGGACCTGTCCACCTCCGAATAGATCAGGCCCTGCTTGAGCATGTTCTCCTCGAGATGCATAATCCATTGGTCATAGTCCATGCCTTGCTGGCGGAGTGCGCGTTTTAAGTCGTCGTCGGACGTGATGTTGTTTTCCCTTTTTATGTTCTCGACGGCTGCCTTGAGCTGTTCGCCGACATTCAGGTTCTTCTCCTTGGCCTGCTGCATGAGCAGGAGGTCGGTGATCATCATGTCCAGGATATCTTTTTTCAGCAGGGCGAGTTGCTTCTCATACTCCTCCCCTTGAAAAGTGGCCCTCAGCTGTTGGACCGTGGAGTCATATTGTTCTTTGTACTGGGACAGGGTGATGACATCATCGTTGACGATGGCCACGATCTCCTCGACGACCTGGCCGGCGGCTAGAGACAGGACGGCCGCAAGCCCGGTCAACGCGAATGCGAGGGTCTTCATTCTCATGTCTCGTTCCTCTGGTAGGTGAAGTTCAGTCTTTCGGGGTAGGAGCTCCAGGTCAGGGACTTCTTGAGCCTTTCGAGGTGGGAAGCCAGGGCCTCTTTGATCTTCGCGTCAAGGATCTTGATCCGGATCGACGGCGCGGCCTCCGCCTCGGACAGGAGCTGGGGCGGAAACTTCTTGTCCAGACGGAAGATATGGAATCCATAGGAAGATTCAACCACCCTGCTCAATTTGCCCTCTTCCAGCGCGAAGATGACCTTTTCCATCTCGTACGGGAGGTCGCCGTTTTTAAAGACCCCCATTTCCCCGCCCTTGAAGGCCTCGGGACCGGTCGATTCTTCCCGGGCAACCTTCCGGAATTCCTCTTCGCCGCTATTCTCCAGATTCCTGAGGACCTCAACGGCCTTTTCTTCGGTCTCCAAGAGGACCTGACTCACCTTGACTCTTTCGGGGAGGAGGAAATCCCTTTTATGCTCCTCGTAGTAGGCCTGAATTTCTTGCTCTTGAACCCCGATATCCTTTAGGAGCGGGTAGGTGTACTTATCGATGAGCGGCCTGTCGAAGCGGGATTCGTCCTGCTTTCTCCCAATCAGGAAGGCGGCATCCTCCGGAGGAGACTCGTCGGCCAGCCTGGCCAAGTACTCCTTTTTTTCTTCCAGGGTTAGGGAGACACCCTCCCGGCGGGCCCCTTCCAGGAGGAGCTTTTCTTCGACAAACTTATCGAAGAGGCGGCTCAGGGACAGGTCGGAGAGCTTTCCCGTGCCTGCGTTGGCCCGGACGTATCGATCGAAATCAGAGGCCGTATAATCCGATCCCCCGACGTTGAGGACGGTCCGGCTCCAGTCTCCAGCGCCGTTCGGCGAAGCGGCTGCCCGGAAGTCGGATCCTTCCCCGCAGCCCGCGGCCAGAAGAACAAAGCAGGCGGCCAGAAGCATAGTGTGCCTCTCGAGCATCGGGAAAAAGATTCTCATCTTTTTTAATTTCAATCCAGTATAGTATATCCGGTTAACTCCTTCAAGACACGGATCGTTTCATCCAGGAACTCCCTGTCGGTCCGCGCCGGAAGGTTCAGGGACATAATGCCCGCCGGGGAGAACGAGCCGGAATACCTCTTGAGCAGGGACGGAAGACGGCCAGGATCGATCCCCGTCGAAGGGAAGAACTTAAAGACAAGCCTCTGCCCGGTCCGGTCGAGCGATTCGATCCGGAGCTTTTGGGACAGGAACTTGATCGCCCCGTACCTGAGGAGGTTTTCCACGCTCGCGGGTATGTCCCCGAAGCGGTCCAGAACCTCGGCCCGAATCTTTTCTATCGAATCCAGGTCCTCCAGGGAGGAAAGCCTCTTATAAAGGTTGAGCCTCAGGTTGACCTGAGGAAGGTAATCTTCGGGGACCCGAATGTCGATCTTGAGATTGAGCTCGGTCTTGAGCTCTTCGACCGCCTCGCCCTTGAGCTCCCGAATGGCCTCGTCGAGAAGGTGCATGAAGTAGTCGTATCCGACAGCCTCCATGGCGCCGCTCTGCCGATGCCCGAGCAGGTTGCCGGCGCCGCGGATCTCAAGGTCCTTGGCGGCCAGCCGGAACCCGGAGCCCAGCTCGGAGAACTCCTTGAGGGCCTTGAGCCGCTCCTTGGCCGGAGGAGTGAGTTCCATGAGCGGCGGGACGAGAAAATAGGCGAACGCCTGGCGGGCGGAGCGTCCGACCCGGCCTCTGAGCTGGTAGAGTTGGGCCAGTCCGAAAAGGTCGGCCCGGTCGACGATCAGGGTGTTGACCAGGGGAATGTCGATGCCGTTCTCGATAATGGTCGTTGAGACGAGGACGTTCGATTTCCTGCCGATAAAATCCATCATCCTCCTTTCCAGGAGGAGGTTAGACATCTGACCGTGGATGGTGACGACCCTGGCCAGAGGGACGAGCTTTTCCACGAGATGGGCGATTTTGTCGATGTCCTCAATCCGGTTGTGGACGTAATAAACCTGGCCTTCGCGGTTAAGCTCCTGGCGGATGGCCGAGGCCACGAGCTTGGCGCTGAACGGTGTGACGACCGTATGCACGGACAAGCGGTCCCTGGGGGGCGTCTCGATCAGGCTGATATCTCGAAGGCCCGTCAGGGACATGTTCAGAGTCCTCGGGATGGGTGTCGCCGTGAGGGTCAGGACGTCGATATTGGCCTTGAGACTCTTGATTTTCTCCTTGTGGCCCACGCCGAAGCGTTGCTCCTCGTCCACGACAAGAATGCCGAGGTCGCGGAAGACCACGTCCTTGGAGAGGATGCGGTGTGTGCCGATCAGGACGTCCACAAGCCCCTTCTTAAGGTCTTCGAGGATGGCTTTTTGCTCGTTTTTTGACTGGAGCCGGGTCAGAGCCTCCGTGCGCACGGGAAACAGAACCATCCGGTTTTTGAACGTTTTCAGGTGCTGGCTGGCCAGGACCGTCGTCGGGCAGAGGACGGCCACCTGCTTGCCGTCCATGACGGCCTTGAAAGCCGCCCGCATGGCGACCTCGGTTTTGCCGTAGCCGACGTCGCCGCACAGCAGCCGGTCCATCGGCGTCTCCGACTCCATGTCCTGCATGATTTCCCGGATGGACTTGAGCTGGTCCTCCGTCTCTTCGAACTCAAAGATTGACTCGAACGCGGATTCCCACTCGCCCGCCGGGCTGAAGGCGTGGCCCTTGATCGATTTCCTCCGGGCATAGAGCTCGACGAGTTCCTTGGCGATCTCTTCAACCGCCTTTTTCGTCCGCGACTTCGTCTTCTGCCAGGTCGTCGTCCCCAATTTGTCAAGCGGCGGGAGATCCGGCCCGACCCGGGAAAATTTTTGGACGAAGTTCAAATCTTCGACCGGAACGAGGAGCCGGTCGTTGTCACGGTAGTGGATTTCGATGAACTCCCGATTCTGTCCGTCGACTTCGATTCTTTGCAGGCCGTGGAAGACGCCTATCCCATAATCCGCGTGAACGACGTAGTCGCCGCTCTTAAGGTCCTGGAACTGGGAAAAAAAAGGCTTCCGCGAAGCCCGACTGACCAGGACCTTTTCTTCCGTGAAAATGTCCTTTTCGGAGAAAAAAAGGACTTTTTCTTTTGGGTAGCTAAATCCTTGGTCCAGGTCCCCCTGAAGAAGAGTAATCTCGCCGCTCCTGGGGACGGAGAGGGGATCGACAGATTCGACGGCTGGTATGCCGTTCTCGGCAAGAAGCGCGGCCAGACGCTGCCGCGTGCCCTGGTTTGCAAGATAGATGAAGCACAAGTCCCTTTCCCGCTGAAGCTTCTTGAGATATTCAAGGAAAAAGGGGACCCTATTGTTGAACTTCGGCACGGGCTGGAAACCAAACGAAAAACTCTTCTTTCCGGCGGAGGAGCCCAGCTCCTGGAGGACCAGGGCTTCCTTCTCGACGGCCTGCCAGAGCGCCGCAGGATAGATCATTTCGGGCGGGAGAGCGAATGACCGGCTCTTACGAAGCTCTTCATAATGCTCCTCCAGACCATCCCGGGCTTCCTCGAGTTCCCTGCATATCTCGTCAAGATCATCGAGCACGAAGACGGCATCGCGAAGGTAATTCGTGGCCGGGACGAACCGGTCCTTGGCAAGGAGAGATAGGTAAACGAACGACGGAAAACGATCTCCCTGTTCAAGGAACTGAATCTTGTCTTCCAAATCCTTCCGGGCTTCTGGCCCGGCCTTCCTGGCCAGGACGGTCCAGGACGCGAGGAACTCAGGCGAGCCGGGAAACTCCCGGAGGGACGGGATAAGCGCCCGGTCAACTCTCCGGAGCGACCGTTGGGTGCCCGTGTCGAACTCCCGGATGGAAATCACCGCGTCGCTGCCGACCTCGATTCGAAATGGATAGGATTGCCAGGGGGGAAAGACATCGACGATCCCCCCTCTCCAGGCGAATTCGCCGGGGGAGGCGATGATGTCCTCCCGGGAGTAGCCGTATTCAGATAAGGTCCGGAGGATGTCGTCGCGGTCCATGGCCCGTCCGACTTCCAGGCTCATGAATGATCGCTTGAGGTCGGCCGGCACGGGCGCCGGCTTCAAAAGGCCGAAAGGATTGGTCACCACAAAAGACGTGGATTCATGGAGCGCATTCCACAGGAACCTCATCCTCGAAGAAACAGCTTCAAGGGAAGGGGGAATCTCGAGGTAGGGGTCGTCGGAGAGCGCCGGCAGCGATCCGACCGAGAGGGTCGACTGGAGCCGGGAGAGAAAGAACCGGCAATCTTCTACGAGCGCGGCCAGGGGCCGGGAAGGCGGGCGGACGCAGACCAATCTTTTGGGAAGCTTGCAGGCTAAGCAGGACAAAACATAGGGCCTGGCTGCGTCTGTCACGCCCTGAATCCGGATGCCTTTCTCGCCCTTTTCGACGGAGGCGAGAAGATCCCGAAACTCAGGCGTGGAGAAAAGAAAATTCAGGCTCACCCGAACATTCTAGACCATCGGGTGTTTCCCGTCTATCGCGAAAAGAATCTCTTTTCGTGTGATTAAGACAATGGCGCAGGGGCGATGCCCGGAGGAGGCAG
>CAZJBD010000060.1:0-13620 GCA_964544265.1 uncultured Eubacteriales bacterium | reverse complement strand
GAAGCGGCCTGGAGCCGCCCTTGGCCCCCGGCCCCCGGGGGAACCAGTCCCGTCGGTTCCCCCCGTCGGATAAACCGACGGGTCCCCTCTCCGCTACGGGGGCTTACGGGCGGCATCCAGTGCCGCTTAGCAAGAATGAGGACCCGTGCCCGCTTCGCCCTTCGACGACCTCCTCCGGGCATCGCCCCTGCGCCATTTTCTCTATCATACAAAAAGATGCTTCCTAAGTTAGCACCTGAATAGGAGTTTGGAACATCCGCTATCTCGGCATAGATGCCTTGCGGCTTCTGTTCGCCGAGGGGCGCGGCCAAAGACCGTGAACGGTTAAGTTCGGTGCGGGAAGAGAGCCGAGATGACCAGGACGAGCCCGATGACGATGAGAAGGTAGGGCCACCAGACGTTCAGGCCGATGATATTCGCGCCCCCGATGACGATGAGCACGACCCCTGCGATGAACCGCCCCCGCGTCGGACCTCGGCCGTGCCTTCCGATCCCGAGAAGACCGGTCACGATCAGGATCGCCCCGAACCCGACGAGGAAATAGGCCCATAAGTGGGCCCAGGAAATACGGTCCACCTGAGCCAAGAGAAAAATGGACCCAATAAGGATCAGAACGAGTCCGCCCACGAGACCTGGCGCGGGCCTGGGGCCGCTTGGTTTTGTCTCTGTCATGGCTTGCCTCCGTTATGCCGGGGCTCGAACATTCCCGTGCCCCTTACTTCTATCATATTACGAATTCGCCTGCCATGGGTTCAGCGGAAAGAAACCTTGATCCGTACGATTTCGGGAATGCTGCAGGTTCGGACGGGCGGACCCCACGTGCCGACGCCGCAAGAGACATAATATTGGGTCCTCCCCTTTTTTAAGTAACCCCAGTGGAGTTCCCAGACCTTTTTATTGATGAGGTTGAAGGGAAAGAGCTGACCGGCATGCGTGTGGCCGCAAAGTTCGAGGTCGATTCCCGCTTCTTCGGCCTCCTGCAAGCGAAGCGGCTGATGGTCGAGCAGGATCGCCGGAAGGCTCGGCTCGAGGCCTGCTTTCTCCAAAATCTCACGTATGGACAGTCTTGATTCTTGGAACCGGAGTGACGTCGGATCCTTGCGACCGACCAGGACGAATGCCTTGCCGACCAGGACGGCTTCATCCTGGAGGACCCGTACCCCTCCCCTTACGAGGTATTCCAGGTTCTTCTTGAGGCCGCCGTAATACTCGTGGTTTCCAAGCACCGAAAAGACTCCGAGCGGCGCTTTGATCGAGCGCAGAGAACTGATCATTTTCTCTTCCTCGGCCCGCGACACGCTTTCGTCCACGATGTCCCCGGGAAGAAGGACGATGTCTGGATCGAGGGCATTGAGTCTCTCCACGATCCTTTCCAGCCTCCGGCTTCCCATGACCGTTCCCAGGTGGATGTCGGACGCTAAGCCGATTTCTAGGTTCTTAGGAGCTGCTCCGGCGGGCTTATCGATGACAATTTCGAGGGTCCGGAGACGCGGGTGCAGGGCGTTTGTGTAGCCGCCGGCGACCACGCCCAGGCCGATCCCCAAGACGGTAATGAATGCGATGACTCCGGTTTTATGTGGGTTTGCAGCGAAGCCTTTCGGAAAGAAATCCCAAAACGCGTTCGCCAGCCGGAAGAGGTCCACCAAAACGAGCAAAAGAAAAAGATAGATCATCAACGCCATATAGAAAGAGCCGGCGAGGACAAGAATGTCAGAGACCACACCCCGGGAAGTCCCGCCGAGCAGACGGCCCAGGGGATAAGCCAGAATCAAAAATCCGAAAACAACGAGAAAAACGGTCCGCAGAAACGGATATCCCGATAGGGACTGCCATCCTCGCCTGAGGATATAGAAATTGAGCAGGCCATAAATTCCCAGAGCGATGAGCAAAAAAACGATCATCTCAGACGCCCTCATGACAAGAATTCCGCCAGCCCGGATTATTCCCCTATTTTATTGAACCAGGCGATCTCTTCAAGAGGCTTTCGCTTCGTCTCGGAGGGCGGACGGCTTGCGGCATATCCGACGGCAATCATGCAAACGATCTTATATTTCCGCGGGATTCCGAGGAGCTTTCGCGTCTTACGGACATTAAACCATCCGATCCAGCAGGTCGAAAGGCCCAACTCCTCGGCCCGGAGGACCAAGTGCTCACCGGCGATCCCGATGTCGATGAGAAAGAATTCCGTACCCTGAAGCCGGCGGCCGATCTTATGAACAACGACATCAAGCCTGGCCAGGACGACGACGAGCGCCGGGGCCTGGGCCGCGAATTTCGTCATGGAGTGGATCCCGGAGAAAGCCTCGCGGGCCAGTTCATCCTTGAGCGGCGGACTATCGACGACCAGAAACCTCCAGGGTTGGGAATTCTCACTCGACGGCGCGAGCCGGGCCGCTTCCAGGCAGGACAGGAGCTTCTCTTTTTCCACCCGATCGGGCTTGAAACGCCTGATGCTGCGCCGGGCGCGGATGAGCTGTTGAAGAGCCGATAGCATGGCGGCCTCCCCTTTTCAGATCTTCTTGAAGGTCATAAGCCCCGCTTTTCCCAGGATTCTGAAAAAATCGTGAACCTGGTGGATGTCGGTCGGCCCGTATTCCGCGGAAACGGCCAGGGTGATTTCGTAAATGCTTGTCTTGCCGTCGACGAAATTGAGCGCTTCATAGGCCGGGTCACCCCTGAGCTTCAACTCGTTAACAGCCTCCGGTCCCAGCTTCTCGACGAGGTAATCGAACGCCAAGGGGCAGATAAAGCCAGCGTCCCGAACCGGCACGAGGCGGCTGTAAGTTTTCTCTGCCTCGTTGAACGCTATGGGCTTCGGAATCACTCCAAGCCCGGCGCAGCGCCTCTTGTAGATCAGGTTGGCTTCCTTAGGGAAAGATAGCATGGCCTCGTCGAAGTGCCCTCTGAGCCCTTGAATATCCCGCTTTTCCGCCGGGTCCTGGATGAATATCAGAGTTGAGAGGACGGCCCGGATTTCTCTTTTTCCCGAATGTGAAATGACGTTTAGGACCTGCCGGTAGGCCCGGACAAGCGAGTCGGCGTCGCCCGCCCCGCACAGGGCCGCCAGAGAATCATAATAATCAGCGGAAAAACGGCCAAGCCCGTTGCGGGCGACAAGCCGGGCCATATCCATAGCCTCCTTCTCACCCGCCGCGGCGAGGTAATACGCTGCGCCGATGGCGATTGAGGAGGCACGCCGGAGCTCGGTCGGATCAACTTTGTCCATCGAATCAAGGCTCGTGTGGTGGAAGGTATCGCCGCGATTGAGCATGACCGAGGGGACCTTTAAGGCCCCATCGTTGAAGACAACATGGTCGCTTCCGCCGCTATAAGGGTAGGATCGCCACGCGAAGGGGTGGGTCGAACCGTTGAGGCTCGTAAGCTCGAGCCCCTCAACGAGCCCGGCGAAATTGGCCATGACATCGTTGAGGAAGCTGGGCATGGAGTCCGGCGTGTTGAAGATTCCAAACATCCCGCTCGTCTTATGGAAGTCTTCGCCGATCATGTCGCAATTGATCACGGCGAGCGTATTCCTTGTCCTGTCCAGATGGGCCTGGATATAGGGGATCGTCCCGTTGAACTCGGGAACCCAGACGAAACGGATGGTCCGCTTGGGTGCGTCCAGAAGGCCTTTATCAACAAGGACCTTGAGTGCCCTGGCCATCTCGAGCATGCCGCCGCTTCCTGATGCATTGTCATTGGCGCTCGGCGTCGGATGACAGAGGTGGCCAATGATCATGATCTCTTTATCGGGTTCGGAGGCGCCCGGGAACGCGGCCGTGAGGACCTCCAGATTGGTCTTATAGAATTCGGTTTCGACGTCGGCCTTGAGGACGACCCTTTTCCCTTCTTCGAGCATCCGCTTGAGCCGAGCGCCCTGATTCTTGCTGATGTTGAAGGCAAATCCTAATTTATCGCGCTCCTCCCAGCTGGGCCAGAGGGCCGTGTAGCGAATCATATTCGGATAGCCCGGCCTTGTATCGGCGGCAAAGTAGGTCAGAACACCGACGGCGCCCCTCTGGAGAGCGGCCTCGCGCATGACCTCGGACGAGGGGCCCGTGGCCAGGACGATTTTCCCTTTGACGTCCTTCCCCCGGTAAGCCGCCTCGCCCATGCCGGACCCGACGTCCACAAGTTCGCTCTCAGAGTGGGCAGACCCGCTGTGTTTGACCAAGGTCAAGGGAGTTTCCTCGAACCAACAAAGACGTTCGCGTTCTGGAGACATCATCCAAAGCTCCGCACTTTTGGCCTTCCAGCCGATGACGCTCCGATACGTGTAGTAACGCTTCGTGCCGTCGGAGGGCCAGCCTTCCAGGGCGATGTCCTTATATCCCATTTTTTCAAGCTGGCCTTTGATCCAGACGGCGGCGTCGTGGAAGCCTTCGGAGGCCTGGACGCGGTCGAACCGGGAGATAAAGTCCGTATAATGATAGGCCATTTCACCCGAGACTTGATCCTTCAGAGCCGAGGAGAGCTTTTGGGAGGCAAGCGGCGCCTCCGAGGCAGCGGAAAATGCGGCGATAAGCAGACAACATAAAAACGAAGCCGAAAATGTCCTCTTGAAAAAACGCATGCTGGCATCCTCCTTTGGTTTCCTGAAAGAACAAGGTAATTCCAAAGCCTGCTAAAAGCAATAATTTTTATTGCGTTTTTATTCGTCAGCGGATGAGGACATTCAGGTTTCTGGTAAGAATCGGGAAAGACTCCGGCGAACCTGAACCGGAGAAGCCCCGGAGTTTTCTATTGAGTGAGGCCAGAAGCGCTTGATCAGGTTTTCCTGCCAGGATCGCGGCCGTCTCATCCTCCGTCACGTCCTCGAGCCGGCCAGCCGGCGGAGGCGCCTTTTCGTTTTCGGGACAGCCGGACTGGCATTTCATACAACCCATCAGGGCATTGTGCATAGCGGGAAGGATCCAAGGGGGGAATTCCCCATCGGTCTCGTTATAGAGGCTGATGCACCTTCCCGCATCGATGACAAAATTTTCCCGGACAATCGCATTTGTCGGACAAATGCCGTAGCAAATCGTGCATTCCCGGCAGGCTTCTAGCATGGCGATCGGTCCCCAGTGGTCCTCAGGAAACACGCGGTCTGTGAAGAAGGCATGAAGCGTCAAGAAAGTCCCCAGCCCGTCCACAAAGCAAATGTTGTTACTTCCGTACCTGCCAAGCCCGCTCCGAACCGCCGTAAGCTTCAAATGGATGCCCTTGGCATATTCGAGCTCGGCTTTGGGGTCCTTGAGGATCGTCGTGCGCACCATCTGGGTAAGATCAGCCAAAGTGATCCCGTCGTCATAATACTGCGGCGGTATCGTGACCCGATGAGCCTTTCCCCGATAGTGAAAATCGGTTTCCATAGCCGGAGTCGAAGTCGCCAGGATGATGAGGGATTTCGCTTGCTGGAAGCTCTCCGGGACCCGGAACTTGAGCTTGTCGATATACTTCCGGTAGATCGCGTTGCGGCTGAGCCTTCCTCCGCGCCGGAGGTTGTCGACGTCTTCTTGGAGCTCGGGGAAATGCTCAACGGACATCGTCCGGTATTTGCAGACGATACCGGCCGAAGCTCCCCTTCTGCCCTTTGATCCTCGATTTCCAAGAGAGCCGATCCGATCCAGAATGGGCCAGGAACCCGCCATCAGCATAGCTTTTAGGAATAAGCGGCGGGATTTTAAAAGAGATGACGGTGTGATGTTTTTGTCGATCATAAGGCTGTTGAATGATAAGAGCAAGCTTCGGGCCAAATCAACCTCATGGCCGGAGCCCGGGAAATGCTAGCGGCACAGGATCATTTCCCAGGAATGTTTACACGGATGTCAATATTTTTTACGTCCTGCCCCTTCCTCCGGGGTCGAGCTCTGGGAAGTCTTCAGGGCGCCCGGGACTGCCTCCTGATGCAATGGACTATTGTTTTATTCGAAGACTCTCGACAACCTTGCGGAAACGGGGGGTCTGTCGAATCCCGGCCAAGTCTTCTTCACCCTCCAGGGCCCCGAGGTCAGAGAATCCCTTGGACACGGCCGTTTCCAGGTATTTCAAGGCCGCCTTCTCATCGCCTCGAAGGGCTGCGACACAAGCCATATTGAAATAGATGTTCTTTTCACGCCGATCCCCCTCGGGGCAGGCCTCGGCGGCTAGGTCGAAGAAAGACGACGTCCGCGGCCAATCTTTTCGATCATAGCTCTCGAAGGCTTTTTGCTCCATATTGATGCTGATGTCAAAGAGGACGCGATAGGCAAAGCTCCGGTCCTCCACTTTAGCGGCCGTCTTTGCTTCCTTCTTCAGAGCACCCAGGTTGAGCTCTTTCAGGACCTCAATGAATCTCATCCTGTCTGAGGGAGCCTGCTCGATCAGAGTATAGGCGCGGACGAAATCCTTGCGGATGGAGACGTCTCTCTCATCCCTCATTTTTTCCTCTTTCAGGAACCGAGAGAATTCTCGCGTCCTCTGAATCCTCTCCGCCTCGGCGGCGGCGCCGGAGTCCCGGAGGCTGTCAAACAGCTCCGAAACCGCCTCATATTGCCGGGCGGCCCAATACGTCTTTCCCTCCGCCTCTAAAGCGCGCGCGCTGTCGAGCTCGCTTGCCAGCATTTTGTCGATCATGGCCTCATCCCTGTTTCTCTTTCCCTGCTTCATCGCCATAATCTCCATCCAGCCGACCGCGCGGCTGCACGTCTCCGGATCGGGCCATTGGTGCGGCGCTTCATAGTAGAAGATCCTATGGGAGACCCGGGCGCCGTCGAAATCTGCGTCCAGCCGCTTCATCTCCGGATAATTGAAATCACCCAAGCCGACGATCCCGAAATAGGATGAGGCCCCGATGTCCTCGGGTTTGGTTCCCGTGTTTGATATTCCGGCCCCGATGCCGATCGTCCCCGCGATCTGCCGATTGATGACCCGGGGAAAAACGCATGCGGCCCTCGAACCCCCTGAGAATCCGCCGGCGTAGATCCGGGTTTCATCGATGGGAAGCCTGGCCCTCGAATCCTCAAACAGCACCAGGGCCGCCTTGAGGTTCGGCTCCCACGGTCCGTTCCTGATATTGTTCGAAGCGACGAGGATCCAGCCATATGTCTCTGCAGCCTGAAGGAACCGTTCAACTGCGATCGGTCCCCTGGCGCCCGGATCGAAAAGGTAAAGAACAGGCCGTTTGACCGTCGGCACAAACTTCGAAGGAAGATAGAGGGCATAGCTCTGATCGGCCAAGCCGCGGCAGCCAACCTTCTCGATGACTCGACCTATTTCGAATTCTTCCGGTATCCCGACCGGCGAGGAGCCCAGCCCGCTTTCTAAGATAAAGAGGCAAATAAACCCGGAGAAAAGAAGAATTCCGTTGAGCTCTCGGCAGAGGGCTCGAATGAGAAAACGCTGGACGTCGATCACTTGATCAAGAAAAACTTTGTCTGCCGTTCGTCCAGGAAATAGGCGCCTTTTTTCGTGAACGCAGCGTCCTGCTCAAGGGCGATTGTAACCTCCTGGTTGTCCCACTCCGGGACATTCGCCTTGGCGTTAAGCTCGATGGAGTAGACCGTGTCATAAAATAACGGGTAATCGCCGGAGCCGGGCACGCCGTTCTGTCGATCCCATAATCCGATCGTCGGCCCGGCGGCGTGACCGTGGTAACCGAGTGGATGCGTATAGATGCTCGGCTTGAGGCCCTCGCTTTTTGCTTTCGCCAGCGCCGCAGACAGAATCTCGTTGCCGGTCCTGCCTTCGCGGAACTCTGAGAGGAGAATATCCTGAAGCTTGTTGCCTTGGGCCAGGGCATCCTTGAGGCCCTGGGGCGCATCGACCTCGCCTTCCTTCAGAACATAGGCGTGCTGCTGAGTATCCGTGTTCAACCGGAGATAGGCAATTCCCATGTCGCAATGGAGGAGATCGCCGCGATGGATCGTATCGCCCTTGTATGGGCTTGTTTTAGGCCGTTGGATGGAGATATCCGGCTGGAACCAGGCCGCCAACCCGAGACCCCGGATTCTTTCGCGCATCCACCAGGAAACATCTTCGGCCGTTGTGGCTCCCGGCGTGATAACATCGCGCGAGAACGCTCGAGCGATGATGGCGTGGGCGATGGATACGACGTGGGGATATGTCTCAAGCTCTTCGGGAATCCGTCGCTCGAGCCAGCCAACGGCCAGGCGCTCGGCCGTGGAGAGGCGCGCCTCGTACTCGTTGCCCAGGACGCGTATCAACCGTGCTTTCAGGCTGGCCGTGAGACCGTCGCCGAAGGCGAACGTCTCCGACTCGTTGATGCCGATCCTTTTTGGCCGCCTCTCCTTGATAACCTGGGCCAGGCGCTTCCACTGGTCCGGTTCCTTGACCGGGTCCCAGACCGACTTGTAAAGGTCCCCGATCCCGTAGCGGCTGACCGTAAATTTCTCGATGCCCTGCCCTTCTCCCCGGTCATAAAAGACGAGCATGCTCAGCCGGCGGGCCGAGAGGTCCTCGAAGGGAACCAGGGTCAGGTAGACCGGGTCCTCGTTGTATTCCTCGCAAACGACCAGCCACATGTTGAACTTCTCCCGACGCATGAGCTCGGGAAGGACGGTATCGAGGCGGACCTTAAGCCAGCCGTCGGCGACCCGGGCCTGGTCTTTGAGGCTCAGGACCGCCGGCTCCTCAGCCGCCGCAAATCCTGTTTCAAGCGGTAATATCGAAGCCAAGGCAATGAGAGATATGAGAACCTTTCTTATCAATTTTGAGCCTCCTTGACGATCGTGCATAGGCCGAATTTACACCATTTCCCGTCTGCGAGCAACAAACACGGAGTCACCCTCCCATTGCCGACCGGACTCATTTTTCCCAAGCAAGGACGCCGACAGCTCATAAAATCCTGAATTCCAGGGACACGATGCAGCTTCTAAAGGGTGGGTTCATTTACCGGAATTCCGGCGAGCGTCCAATCGGCAATTTTGGCCAGTCGCCCCTACTTTTTTCTTGGGTTTTTTGCTATAGTTGGTATGGATGGAACTTTTTAGGGAATATCTCGTATTCCTGAGTAAGAGAAGGAGGTTACCTCTATGAAAAAGCTCACCGTGCTCGGGATCGTCGTTTTCCTAGCTTTGTTCTCTTTCGCGGCCTGCGGCAAGAAGACCGGGGCGCCTGCGGCCGGGGCCGAGGGCATGCTCAAACTCCTCCCCAAGGACGCCCAGGGAGTCGTCGTCGTCGACATCCACAGGGGCATCACGACTTCATTCGCCGACAAGGCCATCAAGGAAGACAAGAACTTCCAGAAATATCAGGAGTTCATCAAGGAGACGGGCATCGATCCGCAGAGAGATATCTATTTCCTGGCGGTTGCAATAGCTGGACAGCCCGGGGACACGGAGGAGAAGGCTGCGGCCGTCATCAGCCTAAAATACAACAAGGACCTCCTCTTAACCAAGATGAAGGAACAAGGCTCGGTCCTCAAGGAAGAGGTTTATAACGGTGTGACACTCTACTCGGGGATCAAGGCAGAATCAAAAGAACCTGCCAGCGGCGCCTTTCTCGATGAATCCACCGCCGTCGTCGGAACCGATGCCATGATCAAGAAAGTCATCGACGTTTACCAGAAGAAAGCCGAGAACGTCCTGAAGAACGAGGCTGTGGCCGCCGTTATCAAGACGGCCAACAAGAGCGCCCTGGTCTGGAGCGCTTTTGTCTTTCCGCCCGAGGCCATGAAAAAGCTCAGCCAGCAGAACCCCATGATGAGCAGCTTAGAAGGCATCAAGGCGTTTACGATGTTTTTTGATTACAAGGATAAGAACTTTCTCCTGGAGCTCAAAGCCTCCGGCGGCGAAGGGGCCAAGAATAAGCAGCTGGCCGACATGTTAAGCGGCTTCAAGGCCCTCGGGGCCGGCGCCGCCGCCAAGAATCCCGACGTGGGCGAGCTCCTGAACCGGATCGAGATCTCCTCAGGCTCCGACTTCGTCAAGATCAACGCCGGTCTGCCCGAGGACGTCCTCCAGAGGCTCAGCAAATCTGCGGCTCAAAGGGTGGAGGGAATGATCAAGTCCCATGAAGAACCCAAGGAAGAGCCGGCTGAGGACCAGGCGGACGAAGAGACGGAAGGCTCGGAGGACTAGTCCTCGAACATATATTCCTTCAGACTGAAAAACAGACAGGCCAGTCCCAGAAATCCTGATGTGATCAGGAGCAGGACAAGGACCGCCAGGACGGGAGAGGTCGGTTCCAGGCGGAACATCAGGAGCGAGAACTTACCCTTAGAAAAATAGGGCAACAACGACTTCAGATAGTGGACGACGGAGAAACGCTGCGTCGAGCCGGGGAAATATTGGATGGCTGTCTCCCAGCCAAAGCCGAAGACCAGCCCGATAAGAATTGATTTTTTCAGAAACGTCCCCAGGAAGGTGAACATGGCCGTATAGGCCATCAGCCCGAGGATAAGAACCCCGGTGTAGCGAAGGAGCGCTCCGTATGTGGCCGCTTCGCCCAGCCTTTGAAAACTCATGATAAGGTAGGAGGCGACCAGGCTGACGATAACCATCACGGCTGAGAGCGCGGTGTAGGCGGCGAACTTCCCGATGATGATGCCGCTTTTTGTGAGCGGCCGGGTCGTCAAGTAAGGCAGGGTCTTCCCTTCGATCTCTTCCGAGCAAACCGAAGTCCCGTAAAAAAGCGTTAGGATGATGATCAGGAACTGGAGAAAATAAACCATCAGGATTTCCTGGAAAACAGACATGACCTCGCTCGATCTTCTCATGAAGGTCATCCTGACGACGATGGCCAGGGCGACGGGCAACAGGCTCAAGAGGAAGAAGACCTTCAACTTCTGGGATCGTTTACCCAGAAAAAAGAAAAACGTAAAAACTTCCCTGACGGTTCTCAGCATGTTATTTCCCCACCAGATAATCAAAAACCGCCTGGAGGTTGTCATCAGGCGACGTGATCTCCTCGACCTTGAGACCGCTCTCCAGGACGACTTGGTTCAACCGCCCGAAGAAGGCGTCCCGCTTATGGGTCTCGGCGACCAGGGTGTCGCCGTCGGGCCCGAAATGAAGCTTCAGGACATAGGGTTCGTTTACGAATTTTGAAGCCAAGCCTCGCGCATCGTCGCACTTGATCGAAATGACATGCGGATGGCTTTCTATGAGGTCGCGGACGAAGTGGATATCGCCCTGGGCCAGGATCTTCCCCTGGTGGATGAGGATGATGCGGGAGGTCATGGCCTCGATCTCGGGGAGGACGTGGCTCGAGACAAGGATGGTCCGGCCCTGGTCCCGGAAGTCTTTGATGAGACGGATAAGCTTACGTTTGCCGAGCGGGTCGAGCCCGCTGAGAGGCTCGTCGAGAATAATAATCTCCGGATCATGGCCGATGGCCTGGGCGAACTTGATACGCTGGCGCATGCCCCGGCTGTAGCCGCGGATCCTCCGGTCCTTGTCCCCTGTCAGGTCAACGATATCCAGAGCCTTTTCGGCCCGAGCTCGGACCTCGGCCTTGGAGAACCCGTGGAAGGAAAGGAGCCCGGTGAGGAACTCCCAGCCCGATATCTCTTCATAAAAGGCGTCCGATTCAGGACAAAACCCGATCTTCGCGAACGCGCCGAAATCGTTCCAGATCCTCCGGCCCAAGATCGAAACGCTTCCGATATTAGGCTTGAGCTGACCGGTCAGGAGCTTCATGAAGGTCGATTTCCCCGCCCCGTTGGGACCCAGAAGGCCCGTGATGCCGGGCTCGATTGAAAGCGAGACATCGCTTAAGCCGAGGACATTCCCATACCATTTGGAGAGCGTCCGGGTTTCGATGACGGCCGTCACTTGATCACCTCGACTCCGCGGATCCTTCTGTGCAGGACGGCCGCCGATAAGGCGCAGATTCCGAACAAGACGAGGAAGGACAGGTAACCAGGATACGCATACGGAAGTTTCTGGCCGAAGATTATGGCGCCCGCCTGCTGGAAGCTGGCTTTCAAACTAAAGAGCGCGACATAGGGGGAGCGGAAGATGCCGAAAAGGATGCCATAGATGGCGTCCGAAAAAACATAGATCGCGAAAATGAGGATGGTCACGTAACGCCTGTTCTTGCTTATCGCGGACAGAAGAAGCGTGTAGAAGGCAAAGAAGACAGTAATGAGAACGGAGAAGCCTATGATGGCCAGGAGAAGCCAGGGGTATTCCGTCAACAGCTTGAAATTCCCCGAGAAGACGATCTTCATGAAGAAAAGAACGAGCCCGGGGACGAGGGTCAGGGCGAGGATGAAGAAAAAGATGACCGATGCCTTGCCTAGAAAATAATCCTTTTTTCCGATGGGCCGCGAAAAATACAGCTGGAGGGCATTATGTTTCAGGTCGTCCGAGATGAGCCCGGCGCCGCTGAAAACAAGGAGCGTGACCATCATGAATAGGAGGAAGTCGTTCGTGAAATAGGTTTTAAAAAAGGCAGGGTTGATCTTAATGAAGTTCTCCGACCCCTGGATCATGAACTTGAAGTCCTCAATCCGTTCGGAGATATAGATACCGACGAGAAAGACAACCGCCGGGAGGAATGAAACGGAGAAGAAGAACTTGAAGTGCTTCCTCCGGAAGGCCAGCTGGATGCCCGTCCGGGTGATGGGCCACCAGGGCAACTTGCGTTCTTCTAACACCCCTTCCCAGTGGGTGTATCCCTTTTCGCGGATCGTCGCCATCAGTCCACCCCCACCGTCTGGGCAAAGAGGTCCTCGAGGGAAGTCTGGCTTTTGACGAAGTGACGGACTTGGACCCCGGAGGCCGAAGCGGCCCTGAAGATCTCCAAGCGGTCCCGTTCCGCGGGCATATAGACCTTGAGGATCCGATCCTCGGTCTCGTCGATACGGCATCCCAGGCTTTCCAATTCCTTCCGGAAAAGGCTTTCGTTCCCCATGACCTTGAGTTCGAAAAGGCTGTAGTCAATCGACCGGAGGTCCTGGAGCCTCCCTTGAGCGGCAACCTTCCCTTTGTTCAGGATGACGACATGGGAGCAGATGGTCTCGATATCGGCCAGGATGTGAGAGGAGATCAGGACATGGATGTTCTTGGCCGAGGAGACGTCCTTGATGAGTTCCAGAACCTCCTGGCGGCCGTGGGGGTCCAGGCCCGCCGTAGGCTCGTCGAGGAAGAGAAGCTTCGGATCATGAACGAGGGCCTGGGCCAGCTTGAGCCTCTGCTTCATCCCGGCCGAATAAGTATCCAGGAGCCTGTAGCGCGCCTCGCCCAAGCCCACATAGAAAAGGACTTCGTGGGCTCTTTTCATCGCCTCCTGACGCGGCAAGCCCGACAGCTCTCCGAAATAGGATGTGAATGAAACGGCGTCCAAACCGGCGATGAAACAATCATCCTCCGGCATATAGCCGACGGAACGCCGGATAAGCGGCCTTTGATGGCGGATATTGTAGCCGAGAACGTTCCCTTCGCCCTTGGCCGGAGTCAGGAAGCCCAGAAGGATACGGAGGAGCGTGCTCTTTCCGGCTCCGTTCGGCCCCAGGAGGCCCGCGGCGCCGCCCTCGAGCTTCAGGTTTACACCGTCCAGGGCGATGATCTTCCCGTAGCTGAAATGAAGGTCTCTGACTTCCAGGCTCATGTCTCTATTTTATACGAGAAGACCCTTAAAAAGTTCCTTCTATTTCTTAAGAGCGATCCGCGGGACCCGACCGCCGCACCTTGG
>CAZJBD010000059.1:0-13738 GCA_964544265.1 uncultured Eubacteriales bacterium | reverse complement strand
CCCCGAGCCTTAATTCTTTCTCACACGAAAAGATGCGTCTGCGGCTCTGGACATCGAAGGCGGCCTTGATTACTCTATTCAGGGATGGCCCGTTGAACAAAGGAGGTTGACCCATGAAAAGACTTTTGATCATCTTATTAGTTCCGGTTGTTCTGCTTTCGTCTGCCCTCGGGCAACAGAAAAAGGTTTTAGCCGATGATCCCAGCGTCGCATCCAGTCTCAGGCTTCTGGAGAAATGGACGGCATCCCAGGTGGAATATAGGAACCAACCCGGCATCTCCATGGGAATTGTCCATGATCAAGACCTGATCTGGTCAAAAGGCTTCGGTTTGAGCGACCTTGGCGCGAAGACGCCGGCCACCTCAGAAACCATCTACCGCATCGCCTCCATAACCAAGCTCTTCACCAGCACGGCGATCATGCAGCTTCGGGATTCTGGCAAGCTCCGTCTCGATGATCCGATCGTAAAATATATCCCCGCCTTTAAGATCAAGAGGAATTTTTCTGACTCCCCGCCGATCACCGTCCAGAACCTTCTGACCCACACATCGGGCCTCCCGGGCGAAGCCGCGTTCCCCTACTGGACCGACCACGTCTTTCCCACGATGGGTGATATCCTCAAAGCTTTGCCAACGCAGGAAATGGTCTTCCCCACGGAGACGAAATACCGCTACTCCAACCTGGCCTTGGCTCTCGCCGGCGAGGTCGTGGCCTCCGCTTCAGGAGAAACCTATGAAAGCTACATTCAAGAGCATATCCTCAAGCCCCTCGGCATGACCGATACCTCCGTGAACCTTTCCCCGGACGATCGGAAACGGCTCGCCACAGCCTACAGCCGGCGCCTTCCGGACGGGACGCGCCGCATCCTGCCGTTCACGGACTCCCGGGGCCTGACGTCAGCGGCCAACATGTCTTCAACGGTGGAAGACTTGGCCAGGTTTATCTCCCTCCAGTTTGGGGACGAGAAAGCCGCCGGGAAACAGGTCCTCAAAAGGAACACGTTGCGGGAGATGCACCGCGTCCATTGGCTCTTTCCGAGCTGGAAGAGCGGCCGGGGGCTTGGTTTCAGCGTCCGGCAGTTCGAGGGCAAAACGCTTGTCGGCCATTCAGGTTGGGTGGCCGGATATCAAACGCAGATCGGTTTCATCGTTGAAGACAAGATTGGCGTTATCGTGCTGACAAACGCTGACGACGGCAGTCCCAATACCTATTTGGAGCAAGCATTCAAGGTCACCGGCCCGGCCATTCTCAAGGCTGTGGCCCCTGCCCCGAAGCCTTCGATTCCAGACCCGGCCTGGAACGCCTACCTCGGACTTTATACCGACCCGACCTTCTGGGACGTCGAAGTCATGCTTCTCGACGGGAAGCTCTACCTTTACAACCATGACTATCCGCCCGAAGAGAACGCCCGGGAGGCCCTGGTCGAACTCGATCCCGAAGGTCCGCACACCTTCCGAATGACAGGAGAGGACTCGAGCCGCGACCTCGTCGTCTTCGAGATGGGACCGGACGGCAAGGTCCAACGCGTCAAAGTCGGGGAGAACTATATTTTCCCTAAAAAATAGGATTTACCGTGATGGGTCGGCGAGTTTGACGTCGACCCAAAACGAATATTTCTTCGGGCTTCGAGAATAGCCGGAAGCCCCGCCCTGTTCCATATCTAAGGATTCCAGGTCGCTGGTCAGCCTGCCTTCCATGTCCGTAGCCGCAGCGCTGGCCTGGGTTTCGGCGGCTGCCCGTTGGGCCATCCGCGCTTTCTTCATTTCTTCGGTCATCCCGCCCCATTCAAAGCCGATTTTTAAGCTCTTCCCAGGCCCAATGCCGATCCCCCCCTCCCGAGGTGTCCCGCCCAAGGGAATCCGGCACTCGTAGACCGAGACCTTGTCTTTGGTCATGGCCATGTAGATCGGCGGCTCGACGGGAGATCCCTCCCCAACGGAGGTTTTCGTGTCGGGAGTCTTATCGATGACCTCCGATTGGAAGACGAAGTAAAACTTCCTGGCCCGTATCTCAGCCTTCTTTTGCTCGGTCAGGATCTCGCCGGTCTTTTCCATGGAGGCGATTAACTGCTCGGCGGGGACCGGCTTCCGGACGAACCGGATTCCGTGGTCCTTGCTCTTCTTCCCCTCCGGGCTCAGATAAACGGTTAAGCCTGTGGCTCCGATGGAGCTCAGGAACTTGGGATCCTTGATGACGAAAAGGAGGTAGAGATGAGCGCCGTCGTTCCTAAAGGCATAATTCACCATTCCCCCCTCGTAGGCGTTCATGGCCTCGCCCTGCCACTCAGAATCGAGGCCGTCGATCATCACGGGCACGGCCGTCCATTTGCTCTCCAAGATTTTTTCTTCGGCAGGTCCATAACCGAGAAGAGCGGCCAGAAGAAACCCGATCGCCAAAAGGGCAAACGTGCGTCTTGTCATGGAATCCCTCCTTCCGCCTTTCAAGCGAGCAGCTTCCCGACCTCCTCCACGGCGCTGGCTGCATCCGGGGCATATCCGTCGGCGTGGATCTGGACAGCGTATTCCCTGGTGACGGGAGCTCCGCCGATGATAACGGGGACCTTGAGCCCGGCCGCCCGGACGGCCTCGATGATCCCTTTCATCCCGACCATGGTCGTCGTGAGGAGGGCCGAAAGGGCGACGATGCTGGCATTGTGGGCTTTTGCGGCCTCAACGAACCGTTCGGCAGAAACGTCGATGCCCAGGTCTATGATCTTATAGCCGGAGCCACGAAGCATCATGGCCACCAGGTTCTTGCCGATGTCATGAAGGTCGCCCTTGGCCGTCCCAATGACAACAACACCCTTGGGCTGAACCTTGTCCTTGACGAGCCAGGGCTCAAGTTTGACCAAGCCCGCATTCATGGCCCTGGCGGCCACAAGGACCTCGGGGATGAAGACCTCGTTGTTCTTGAATAGCTCACCAAGGATATCCATGCCTTTGATGAGCCCTTCGTTGAGGATTTTGGCGGCAGGAAGCCCGGAGGCCAGGGCCTTGTCCACGAGGGCCTCGACTTCGGCTTTCTTTCCCTTCAACAAGGCCTCTTGCATATCCTGGAACATCTTCATCTCCTCGCTTTGGCGATTTTCAATATCACACAATAAAAGTCCCTTGTTGTCAAGAAAAGTAAGGGTCAAACCTACTCTTTTGACAGATCTGTCAAAAGAGTAGGTTTGACCCTTACTTGCCTCCCTGATATGATTGGATTATCCGGAGGGCACGGGGGCGGCAAGGACATGAAGCCTTTCAAGATCGGGATCGTTAGCGCCAGTCTCAAGCCCCTTGGACTTTCACCGTTCGAGGTCCTCGATTGGGCCATCATAAACGAAATCGACGGAGTCCAGTTCTCGGGGACGGACCCGGACCAAGCCAAGTCCCTCGACAGGCCGTTGCTTAGCGAGCTCTCTGCTTACGCCGGCGAGAACCGCCTCTTTCTGGAATGGGGCGGCGGCGAGCATGTCCCTCTCGACCCCGCCACGGGAAAAGCCAAGGACATCTTTGCCGTCAACAAAAAAGCCGCCGAGCAGGCGCGCGCACTGGGCGCCGCGACCGTGCGGTCCTCCTCAAGAGGGGTGACGCGATGGAACGCGAAGTCCCTGCCCACGGAAGAGATCCTTCGTCTGACCGCCAAGAGTTTGAAAGAGCAGAAGAAAATGCTCGCTGACCTCGGCGTCATCCTAGCCCTTGAAAACCACTTCGAGTTCACGACATTCGAGCTCCTCCGTCTCTTCGACATGTGCGGCGTTGAGCCGGGGGAGTGTTTCGGCGTCTGCCTGGACACCATGAACCTCTTAACCATGCTCGAAGACCCCGTGGCCGCGACAGAGCGCATCCTGCCCTGGATCGTAACGACCCACGTCAAGGACGGCGCCCTCCTGATCACGGACGACGGGTTCGTCACGTTTCCGACAGAAGCCGGGACCGGAATCGTAAACCTGGCCGCCATCTTTGAGCGTCTCTCGACACTCAAAATCCCGATCAACCTCTGCCTCGAGGACCACGGCGGAGATTTTCAGGTCCCCATCTTCGATCCTTCTTTCCTCGCCCGGTTCCCCGACCTCACGGCTTTGGAATTGGCAGCACTCGTAAAACTCTCCCAAAAAAGCCAGGATCTTCTGGATGAAGGCCGAATCGCCGTCCTCGACCGGGAACGATGGCCCGAGCAATGCGAACGCCGCATGAAAAGGGGTCTCAGGGCGGTCAGGAGGATCGTCGAAGAAGGCCGGCGTGGAGGATGAAAACTCGCCGCCCTTTTACGATCCAGGCCAGCGGTTGATCTTATCCCGGACTTAAGCTATATAAAGGCATAAGAATAAGGTCGGACCATGAAAGCAAAAGAATCCGGTTCGATTCCAGGCAAGAAACGCCCGATCCCGCCGCGGGCGAAAAAGATAGCTGTCTGGAAGGCGCTCGCCTCAAACCCTCAGGTTCTCAAGGCAGGCCCTCGAGTCGTTCGGTTTCTCTTCGATTACATGGGCAAGTTCAAGGTCCAGGACGTCGGAGGTCGCCTCATCCTGCATTCCCATTTACCGCCGCTTAATAGCCGGGCATATAAGAGATTCGTAGACGATCACCTCATCAAGAATATCGAAGGCCCTTCCCATGCCCAGGTCGGCCTGACGAACGCCTGCCCGCAGAGATGCGTATACTGTTATAACCGGGGGCGGAAGGGCGAACCGATGGACACGGAGACCATCCTGCGAGTCATCCGCGACTTGAGGGAGATGGGTGTTTTCTGGCTGGGATTCACAGGGGGGGAACCCCTCCTCAACCGGGACATCGTGCGGATCACCAAAGATGCGGCCGCGGACTGTGCGGTCAAGCTCTTTACCTCCGGATTCGGCCTGACCGAGGAAATGGCCGCCGGATTGAGGGACGCCGGGCTGTTCTCGGTATCGGTCAGCTTAGACCACTGGAATGAAGAAGTCCACGATCGCGGCCGCGGCTTTCCCGGCGCTTACAAAACGGCCCTGCGGGCGGTCGAAATCTTCAGGAACGTCGGCGCTGTCCAAATCGGCATCTCTTCGGTCCTCTCGAAGGAGATGATGCCGCCGGACAAGGTGGAGGAATTCTTAAGATTTCTATCCGGGTTGGGCATCCACGAAGCCTGGCTGAGCGAAGCCAAGCCCTCGGCTCCGGCGTTCTGGAGCGAAGAGTTCATCATATCGGAGATAGAGCGCCGGGAACTCATACGGCTCCAGGACCGATGGAACAAGAACGGCGGGATCACGGTCAATTACCTTGGCCATTTCGAGAGCAAAAGCCACTTCGGCTGCAACGCGGGAAGCAAGATGATCTACGTCGACGCCTTTGGAGAGGTGAGCCCGTGCGTTTTTGTCCCCCTAACCTTCGGTAACGTCCGCGAGCGCTCCCTCCGTGAGATCGTCACGGAGATGAGCGCCCGTTTTTCCCCCTCGATCGCTTGCTTCATGAACTCCGAATACGGACTCTTCAGAAAGTATTACGAGGGCGAGCTCCCCCTTCCCGGAGAGAGGACGCGGGAGCTTCTTGGGAGAGTCCGGTTTGGGCCGCGGCCGAGATTCCACGAACTTCGATCGAAATGAAAGGAGGCCCGGTGAACAAGGGACAATCCGCGAAATGGAACCGGGTTTTGGGCTACGGCCTGGCCGCGATATTCGCCTCCGTCGGCCTCTGTTTTCTCTTCGTCCCGGAAAGCGTGATTGTCCTGTTCAACACCCTCTCGCGCCCGCTGGGAATGGAGGTCTCTCCGGGCTCGGGCCGGTCCTTTTACCTGGTCCTCGCGGCAGCCTACATGTCCGTTGTCACGCTTCTCGCCTGGAACATGGGCCGGCAGCCCGAAAACAGGACTTACGCCGTGCTTCTTGCCCAGGCCAAGTTGGCCAGCTCCCTGATTTCATTCGGCTTCTTCGCATTTCAAGGACCGTTCCTGATCTATCTGGCGAATGGCCTCATCGACGGGGCGATCGGGGCGGCGGTGTATCAGATTGCCGGGCGAAAAAGGAGTTGAGCCCGGATCGGGATCAAGATGAATACCCGGTTGAAACTGGCTGCCTTGTTTCTACCGAGGCGGATCAAGGAAAAAAGACTCCGACAGCTGTTCCAGCTGACGGCCCAGGCTTTTCAGACCGAGATCCCCGACATCGGGAGTCTTTCTTTATCAGAATGCCTGCGCGCTTATGGGCTTTACAGCAGCAGAGAATCCGAAAAAGTCATCGCCCGAGGAGATGAACAGGCGGTTAAGTCGAGGCTTTACGGGAACGCATTCTGGCTTGGCTCGCAACTGAGAAAAGCCTTGCGACCGCGGACCATGCGGGAATTCATGAAGGCGGCTTCGATCCTCTATGGAGCCATCGGAATCGACCTCCGGGGGGATACGGAAGGCCATATCCTCATCCGAAAGTGTTTCTTCAGCCATCACTATTCGCGAAGGGTTTGTGAACTCATGTCCTCGGTAGACCAAGGTCTTCTGGCGGGGCTTTCGGACGGAGGCGAGTTGCGTTTCATCCAGCGCATCACCGAAGGCAAGGATTCCTGTAAGGCGGAATTCATACGAGCCAAATGAAAAAAGTTCTGGTGATCGGGAGCGGCGCCGGCGGCGCGACCGTCGCTAAGGAGCTCCAAAAAAGTTTTGAGGTGACGGTCCTCGAGGCCGGGCGTCAATTCCGACCGCTTAAGGCCGGTCTTCGGCAGATCGAGAAGATCAAGAAGGCCGGGCTTCTATTCGATGAAAGAGAGGCCGGACTTATCTTTCCCTTCATGAAAATACGGCGGACGTCGGAGGGCATGGTTCTGGTAAGCGGAAACGGGACCGGAGGGACGACCGCGATCGCCACGGCCAACGCCTTGCGCCTGGACCAGGATCTCCAGGCGCTCGGCATCGATCTCAGCCGGGAATTCGAAGAGCTCGGCCGCGAGGTTCCTATCACAACGGCCCATCAGCGGAAATGGAGCAAGGTCACCCGCCTCCTTTTCCGGACCTTCGAGGAAATGGGGCTCAACCCCCACCCCATGCCTAAAATGGGCTTTTTTGAGGATTGCGCGGGCTGCGGACGCTGCGTCCTCGGCTGCCCGAACGGGGTAAAATGGGATAGCCGCGAGTTCCTTCGATCGGCCCTGGAGCGGGGGGCGACTCTCCGGACGGGGGTCCGGGCGGCCAGGGTCGTGATCGAGGGCGGCCAAGCGGTTGGGGTCGAAGCCCGAACGGGTCTGAGGCAGGAATTCATTCCTGCCGACGTCGTAATCCTTGCCGCCGGAGGTCTCCGGACCCCGCAGATACTCCAAATGTCGGGCATTCAAAGCGAGCCGCGGCTGTTCGTCGACCCCGTGCTCTGTGTCGCCGCTCCCTGGAAGAATGCCGGCCAGAATGCGGACCTCCCGATGCCGTTCTTCATCCAGCGGCGCCACGACATCATTTCCCCTTATTTCGACCACCTGAGCTATTTCTTTAATCCCGATTGGAGGCCTCCGGCCCGAGACGTCCTGAGCCTGATGATCAAGCTGGCGGACGAGGATAGGTGCGCTGTCGGAGGAAGAAAGGCCGGCAAGATCCTGACGGAGAAAGACCGAGAAAGGCTGAAAGATGTTGTGGACGTCTGCGTCGAAGCCTTAAGACGGCTGGGTGTCCCGAAAAACGCTCTTTTTTTCGGCACCCTTAACGCCGGACACCCCGGAGGGGCTTTGCCTCTCCTCTCGTCATCCGCCGCCACCTTCCACGATTCTCGGCTTCCCGGGAACCTCTATGTCGCCGATTCGTCTCTCCTTCCCCGCTCCCTGGGCGGCCCCCCCATCCTAACCATCATGGCCATGGCCAAACGCATCGCCCGGATCGTTTCCGAGGGTTTCGCTCAGCCCTAACCGACGCAGCCCTGGAAGCTTATCGAGATTGACGTTTTTTGGTCTGCTCCTTATAATCTGACCTGAAAAAGGAGAAAGCTATGTCTGTCATGAAAGGTCCAAAGGGCTGCATCGGCATCCTGACCGGCGGGGGCGATGTCCCGGGTCTCAATCCGGCCATCCGGGCCGTAACCATCCGCGCCCTCCACGAAGGCTATCAGGTCATTGGCATCCGCCGTGGCTGGGCAGGGCTCATTGAGATCCAAAGAGATAAGGATGCAACGAATCAAGATAACTACCAGATCCTCACGGAGGAGATCGTGAACAAGGCAGGTCGCTCGGGCGGCACCTTCCTCCACACCTCGCGCACCCGTCCAAGCAGCGTTCCGGACGTCAATATCCCGGAACACCTCCGGGACGTCTATAGGGGCAGAACGAACGACCTCACTGAGGAGGTCCTCAAGAACCTGGAATTCTTGGGAATCGACTATCTCATTCCGATCGGCGGCGATGACACGTTGGGCTACAGCGTCCATCTCCACAAAAAAGGCGTCAAGGTCATTGCCATTCCCAAGACCATGGATAACGACGTCCCCGGAACGGATTACTGCATCGGGTTTTCGACCTGCGTCACCCGCACCATCGAGATGACCCACGCCTTACGGACCACGGCGGGTTCACACGAGCGCTTCCTGGTCATCGAGATCTTCGGCCGCTACGCCGGGTTCACGGCCCTTCTGCCGACCATGGCCGGAGCGGCCAACCGCTGTCTCATCCCTGAGTCTAAGTTCAATATCGAGCACCTCTGCGAGCTTATGACCGCGGACCGTTTGACCAACCCGAGCCTGTATTCCGTTGTCCTGGTTTCCGAGGGAGCCATGTATGAAGGCGGCAGTATGGTTTTCGAAAGCGACGAGAAGGATATGTTCGGCCATCGGAAGCTGGGAGGGATCGGGGATCGAATCTCCCACGACCTGAAAGAACTTTCGCCGAAATTCAACAAGGGCCGCCGGACCAACGTCATAAATCAGCGGTTGAGTTATCTCGTCCGCTGCGGCGACCCCGATGCCATCGATTCCATAGTCCCCATGGCCTTCGGGAACCTGGCCCTGGACCTGGTCATGGACAACCGGGCCGGCCGAATGGTCTGCCTGCGCAACGGGATCTATGACAACGTCCCCATCGAGGTCGTGACAAGCACCAAGAAGGTCATCGACGTGGACAAATACTACGACAAAGACCGCCTTAGGCCTCTCTATAAAAGCTTCAACCAGAAGCCGTTCTTCATCATGACCAGCGACTTCTAGTTCATTAAATACGGGCATGATTCCGGGCATGAAACCTTCGGCAAAGCGGGCGAACGCTCCAGCATAGTCGGGAATATCATGGACTGGAAAGCCAAACAACCATGAGAAGATTTCTTTTCTGGACGCTTGCCGTCCTCATCACGATCGCCTCCGCCTTCTATCAGCGAATGACCGGCCCGACTCACCCCGTCCGCGGGGAAGCTTTCGTCGAGAACGAGACGGTTCGTTTCCGCCTTCCCCGGAGCGCAGAGAACGTCAACGACTGCGAGATTGGGGTGAAGGTCATGAATCCAGGCGTGACCGGGTCTGTGTCCTACAAGCGGTTCAAAACGGATGACCCCTGGACCAAAGTTGAATTCGAACGGAAAGGCGACACGCTCGTCGCCGGCCTGCCCAAACAGCCGGCTGCGGGAAAGCTCGCTTATCAAGTCTTCTTGGAAACCGAAAACCAAGAAACTTTGATCTCCGGACAGGAGCCCGTCATCATCCGGTTCAAAGGCCCTGTCCCCAGGGCCGTCATCATCCCCCACATCATCGTAATCTTCCTGTCCATGCTCTTCTCGACCATGGCCGGAATCACGGCCCTCGACAAGAAGAGCCATCCAAGGAGATTCGCGATTCAGGCGGCCGTCTTTTTATTCGTAGGGGGGGTCATCCTCGGGCCGATCGTCCAAAAATTCGCCTTCGGCGTCTACTGGTCCGGCATCCCCTTCGGAACCGACCTTACCGACAATAAGACGCTGTTTTCGATGTTCGCCTGGATCGCCGCCCTCATCGCCGGGCGAAGGGGAAGGCCGGCCCGCGGCTGGGTTCTGGCCGCTTCCATCATTATGCTCATTATCCATCTCGTCCCCCACAGCCTGCTGGGATCCGAGCTGAAGTATTAAAGAGGAATCCCCTACCGGTCATTCATCCGTGCTTGTTTTTTCTATAAATCCTATATAATTTCTAAGATTAAAACAGGATTGAGAATCGTTAACCGCAAGAGGAGGGAGACGTGATCAAAGCGAAGGTTCTTGTTTTAGCCAGCTTAGGACTTATCCTGGGAGGCTTCTTGTTTACGGCCTGCAGCTCCCCTTCGTCTCCGGAGACGCCTGGCACGGGGAAGGATGATCCATCCTTCTCCAGCGACATTCAGCCCATCTTCAACGGTTCATGCACGGCTACGAGCTGCCATGGCGCGTCCGCTCAGGCGGGTATGACTCTCGTCCAGGGGCAGTCCTACAACAACCTCGTCAATGTCGACTCCGCCGAGGAGCCGTCTCGGAAGCGCGTCCTGCCCGGCGACGCTACGAATTCGTACATCGTCATCAAGCTCGAAGGTCGGCAAACCATCGGAGCTAAGATGCCCATGGGCGGCAGTCTGGACGCGGTAAGCCTCCAGAACATCAGGAATTGGATCAACAGGGGCGCTAAAAACAACTAGGAGAAGATATGAAAAAATCTCTATCCAGCGTTTGTTTGATCTTGTTTGTTCTCGGACAGATGGCTTTGGAAAGCCTGCGGGGCGCTTCTCAAACGGAACAGGCCATGCCCGACGGCGTCAGGATAGTCTTCAAGGAACGCTGCGCCGTCTGTCACAAAGGGAAGTATCCGCCGCAACGGCTGAATCTGGAGCCGGAGGGATTGCCGGATTCTCTCCTAAACGCTCCAAGCCATGAACAACCCGCCCTCAAGCTGGTGGACACGGCATCGCCCGAGGCGAGCTATCTGTTGAAAAAGATCAAGGGCCAAGAAGGGATCAAAGGAAAAACCATGCCTCCTCCAGGAAAGGCCCCGATGACCGCGGACGAGATCGCTCTTATCGAAAACTGGATCATGAGCCTTAAGGAGGACTTGCCGGCCGTCGCCTTCCGGAGAGCAGGTTTCGGTTCCGGGGGCTTCGTCGCGTCTTCCGCTTCAACCCAGGCCTCTGCAGACAAGTCAAAAAAATCGAAAGCGGCCTATGAGAAGCCGCCTTTCTGGGGAACTCGCCTTATCAACCTCCCGACCGGGATGACCATCGATAAGAAGGATTTCCTGTTCCGGATCTCGCATCGGCTGGTCCCGTCTGTTCGCACGGGCTACGATACCGCCTGGGGTCTGGACGGCCCGGCGATGGCCTTCATCAGCCTGGGGTACGGGATCACCGACAGGGTTGGCATCACCCTGGGGCGTTCCGGACTCTTCAAGGAGGTAGAGTTGTCCTCGACCTGGATCATTCTCCAACAGGGCGAGAACGCTTCCCTTCCCTTTTCATTTACGTTCAACAGCGGGTTGGGCTGGGTCACCCAGAAACAGGAAGGTCGGGGCGCCTTCAATTCTCGAAACTTCAAGATCAACGCCCAGGTCATCCTGGGCCGCCAGTTCAACGAACGGTTTTCGGTCCTCGTCACGCCGATCTATTCCTCGAACACAAACCATTGGGAAGGGGCCGCCCAGGGGACGTTTGCGATCGGGATCGGCGGCCGATTCATGTTCCTCAACGACCTTTCCATGATCGGCGAATGGGTGCCGGTTCTTGCCGGCTATAAGGATATCGCGAACGGATGGGGTTTCGGGTTCGAGAAGAAGATCGGAGGGCATGTCTTTCAGGTTTTCATCACGAACTCTATAGGGCTCACCACGGCCCAATTCGTCACAGGCGGCGACCTGCGATTGGGCAAGGGAGATCTGCGGCTCGGATTCAACATCTTCCGGACGTTCTAAGCCGTCCTCCCGTCTCCAGAAAGCTCAAGGCGGCGCCTGAACGCACCTCCTTTTTTCCCTCTTCACGCAGGATATTCCCGAGAAGCGGAATAAAAAAGGAGACTGGCTGGCGAGGCGCCAAGGTTTCAAAGGCAAAGGAAGCGGGGCTAAGGAGGATCCCTCTCCAGCCAGCGTCTTCATTATATAAGAGCAAAATTTCAAATGTCAATAAAATAAAAAAACGGTTCTTAACTTGATTTTTGCACCCCTTAATGTATACTATTTCTATAGGAATTAAAAAATAAAAGAGGTTCCATGCCTCAAAGAATGAAGATCGGCGTTTTGGCTTTAGCGGTCCTGATCTCTTTCGCAGGCTGGAAAGGCCTCGACGCGGTCCTAAGACCGGTTCCGGCGCGGCTGGCCGCCCGCGTCCAAGGAGGCATATCGATGGCCCAATTGACCGAAAAACCCGAACAGGATCAGGCTTCGAGGCCGCATATCACGGAACCACCCTTCTCCGGGAAATTCAATGACCACTTTGAAAAAGGGACCTATATCTGCGGCGCCTGCAAGGCCCCTCTCTTCCTCTCGGACGCCAAGTATGACCACGGAACCGGGTGGCCGAGCTTCAGGTCTCCGATCAGCAAGGAAAATCTGGAATTCCTGGAAGACCAATCCTTCTCCATGAAAAGGACCGAGGTCCGGTGCGCAGCCTGCGGCGCCCACCTGGGCCACGTCTTCGACGATGGGCCGACTCCCCCGTTTGAACACTACTGCATCAATTCGGCATCCCTGGATTTTATCCCGGAAGAGAAGGCCTCGGCCTCCAAAACCGAGACGGCCGTTTTCGCGGCCGGCTGCTTCTGGGGCGTTGAATATAAGTTCCGCAAGATCAAGGGGGTCAAGGATACCGAGGTCGGCTATACGGGCGGCACGACCAATAATCCCGATTATAGACAAGTTTGCGCAGGCGGGACCGGCCATTCCGAGGCCGTCCGCGTCACTTTTGACCCTTCGATCATTCCCTACGAGGACCTGGTCCGGCTCTTTTTCTCAATCCACGACCCGACTCAGATCAACCGCCAGGGTCCCGACGTGGGCACACAATACCGTTCCATGATCTTCACCGCGGACGAGACCCAAAGGGAAACGGCCCAAAGAGTCATGAACGAGCTTCAGGCCTCGGGCCGCTTTGCGAAGCCCATTGCCACGGGCATTGTTCCCGTCTCCAAGTTTACTCGGGCCGAGGAATACCATCAGCGCTACTACGAGAAGACAAAGAAGAGGGCCTGCGCCTTCTGACGGCCCGTCCTTATTCGCCCCTTGGAGGTCCCTCGACCCCAGAAACAAGACCGCCTGAATCCGAATTTTTTATAGATTTAGGGGCTGAAAGGTCCAGCTTCCGCCCGGAAAGCAAAAATATTTCAAAAAAAAGCAAAAAAAAGCTTGCATTCTTAAAATATTAAGTGTAAATTAGCTTGAAAAATAAGTGGTGATAATATAAGATATATTAGATAGCAGGGATAGACGTTCTCGGGGGGATGCATCAGTTATTTTGCAGGTGAAGTTACAAGTATAGGTTGAGACAGAGATAAAAAACTCTTGACAGACGCAACGGGATGCTTATAATTACAGTTATTTTATATAATTGATAGAATTAGTAAGAAAAAGGAAAATGACCATGTCCAACCGTTATAAATATGATGAGGAGACCGAACTCCGGATCTTTCCCCTAAGAAGGGCCGACGACGGTTTTAACGAGGAGATGGAGGCCTTTTCTCCCCTTGTTCCGGTCGCCGACCATTCCGAGACCGCACGACCCGCTCCGAAGCCCGATAACGGCAACGGGAACGGCCACGATGCTCCGACAATTTCTGCCGGGGATAAAACCGCCGACTTGGTCCGGATCTACTTGAAGGATATGGGGAGCTACACGCTCCTGTCCCGGGA
>CAZJBD010000058.1:0-13771 GCA_964544265.1 uncultured Eubacteriales bacterium | reverse complement strand
TAAATAGTTATCATATCGTTTAATAATATACAAATATAATCAATAATTGTCAAGAATTATGTTAAGTATTTATAATTTCTTCTTTTGCGTTCTGTGAGAGTTGCGGAGTTAGAGTGGACGGACTGGGCAGAACTGGTAGGCTTAGCCTTTTGGGACCATCATATTAGGATCGTGATAGGAGGTCATGGGAAAGGGCTGCAGCGACCATGCGGAGATCAGCCTGAGATGAGTGTCCGACGAGGGTATCCTCTGGCCTCCGAGGGACGGAGACACGTACAAGACTTTGATTGAATAGCATTAATCCCCCCAACCCCCCTTGGCCAATCAAGGAGGCTGAGAGGTCCGTGTCTCCGGCAGAGGTCGGAGGATGGGTTGATATCTCGAAAATAGACGGACGCATGGAACTCAAGAAATTCAGCTTTTCTAGCCTGTCCTGGCCTTTTGTGTTACATTGAAATCCGATGGACGATACGATCTGGATAATAAGTCCCCCCAGGCCAGAAGCCGAAAGCTTGTCCGCGGAGCTGGGGATTCCCCTGGAGATCGCCCGGGTCCTGGCCAACAGGGGCGTCCTGGATGTCTCTGCGGCCAAAGAGTTTCTCTTCGGCGGTCTGGAAGGGCTCCACGATCCCTACCTGATGCCCGGGATGGCGGAGGCCGTCGCAAGGGTCAACAGGGCTATCGAGGCGGGAGAGCGAATCCTCATTTTCGGCGATTACGACGTGGACGGGGTCCTTTCCGTGGTCATGCTTCATAAAGCCCTGACCTCCCTGGGGGCCGTGGTCGACTATTTCATTCCGGAAAGGCTCAAAGACGGATACGGAATCAAGGAACATCATCTCTCCATCCCCGAGGCGAGGGGGACGAAGCTTGTCATCAGCGTCGACTGCGGGACCAAGGCCTTGGGCTTCGTCGCCGCCGCAAGGGAAAAGAGCATCGACGTGATCGTCACGGACCACCATAGGCCGGGAGACAGTCTTCCGGAAGCCTTTGCGATCCTGAATCCCGTGCTCGGCGGCTCCGGATATCCCTATAAGGGCTTAGCCGGGGTGGGGGTCGTCTTCAAGTTCATCCAGGCCCTCCTGGGCGAGGCGGGAAAGAACGCCGTTCCTCATTACACGAAGCTTGTCTCCATCGGGACAGTCGCCGATGTGGCCGAGCTCAAAGGGGAGAACCGGCTTTTCGTCAAGCACGGTCTCAAGAGTCTGGAGAATGTTTCGAACGTCGGCTTAAAGAGCCTGATCGATGCCTGCGGTTTAGGCCACAGGAGGATCTCCGAGGGTGACCTCGGCTTCCGCATCGGGCCCCGGATCAACGCCGCCGGGCGGATGGGGATGACCGACCTGGCGGTCCGGCTCTTCTTTTCCGATTCTCTTGAGGAATCCCAGGGGCTGGTCAATCAACTCGAGGAGCTGAACTCCAGGAGACAAAGGACGGAGGAAAAGATCTTCGACCAGGCCAGGGCCAAGATTGAAGAGAGGGGCTTGGCGGATCGATACAAATGCCTGGTCCTTGGCAGCGAAGAGTGGCACCGGGGGGTGATCGGAATCGTGGCCTCCAAGCTCAAAGACCGCTTCCACCGGCCGGTCATCCTGTTCACCTACGATAAGGGAATGGCTTTCGGCTCCGGGAGGAGCATCTCCGAATGCCCTCTTATCGACCTCATCGAAGGCTGCCGGGAGTTTTTCCAGAGCTTCGGGGGTCACCGCCTTGCCGTAGGCTGCACCCTTCGGACGGACGACATGCCGGCCTTCAAGGCCGCCATTAACGAGCTGGCCGGTCCCCGAATTTCGGAGGATGACCTGAAAAGGAAGATTCGGATAGATACGACGATCGGGCTCGGCTCTCTGAACTTCTCCTTCCTCGAACATTATGACCGGCTCGTCCCCTTCGGCGTGGGGAACCCAAAACCGGTCTTTTTAACCGAAGGAATCGAGGTCGCGAGCGAACCAAGGACGATGCAGGACCGGCACCTCAAGTTCTGGGCGAAACAGGACGGCCGAACTTTTGAAGCCCTGGGATGGGACAAAGCTGATTGGGCCGGACGTCTTTCAAGAGGGGACAGAATCGATATGGTCTACACGCTCCACATATCCGAATATTTGGGGGAGGAGAAGGTCAGCCTGGCCATGGAAGACATCAGGAAATAAGGAAGCGGTATGAAGGAAAACGTCCGACATTTCCTGGCGAAAATGGCCAAGTGGGCGGCCGCGGTTTCCCTCCTGCTTATTATCGGCATCATCGCACTCCACTTTATCTTGAGGCGGCCGGCGCCCGCCGAATCGCCCGTTGAGCCGGCGCCGGCGAGCCAGCCTCCGGACGAAGACCTCGATCGGAAGGAGGGCATCGAGCACGTCCTCTTTAAAGGCGACAAAGGAAAGATCAGGGTCAAAGCCGACCAGTTCTACCTGGGCGAGGACAAGAGGAACCACCTCAAGGGGAACGTGGCAGTGGTGGATTACGGCAATACGGGAGGCCAGGAAATCTTCATGTGGGCCGACCAGGTCGATTATGACCAGGACCTGAAAAACTTCCACGCCGAGGGGCGGGCCAGGATCAAAGATAAGGAGGTTACGATCGAATCGCCCTCCTTTGTCTACGAAAAAAAGGAGGATGTTTTCCGGACCGACCAGGGCGTGGCTTTTACATCGAACAAACTCAAGGCGAATTCCCGGACTTTGACCTACCGGAGACGGGCTCAGACTCTTGAGTTCGAGGGGGACCTGGAGATCGAGGTCCAGCCCAAGGAAGAGAAGGATCTTCCCCTGTCAATTTTTGGGGACAAGTTCCTCTATAACCGAAAAACGAAGATTGGCCGGGTGGATGAGAATATCCGGATGTCCAGCGGGAAGAGCCGGGGGACCTCCAACGCTCTAACCTTAAGGCTGACCCCCGATGAAGAGCAAGTCAATTATCTGGCGCTCGAGGGAGCCGCCAAGGTCACGTTTTTCAAAGAAAGCGTGAAGGACGCAGCCAAGCCCGAACAGGAGGTTGAAGCTGATGAGATCCGTCTGGTTTCGTTTCCCGACGAGTCAAAGGTCTCCCGGGTAAGCGCCACGGGGGCTTGCTCGCTGAAGCTTTTGGACTCGTCCGGGGCGACGGACAAGGTTCAGGGACAATATGTCGGTCTGGTATTCAACCGGGAGGGTGGCCTGACGGATTACTCGGCGTCGGGAGAGGCCCGGGTCGATCTGGCCGACCGGACCGGAGGCGATGAACGGCATGTCTGGGGCGACAAGATCACTTATCATAAGAAAGGAGAAATGCTCAAGACTCTGGGGACCGACAAAATACCGGCCAGGATAGATTCCGCCCGAACCGAGGTCGAGGCCGGCTGGATTACGGTCAACCAGGAGTCCGGCAATATGGAGGCCGCCGGCAGCGTCAAGCTTGTGCTCAGGCCTGGCAAGGATGACAAGGCCGTCGGGTTCTTTTCCAAAGACAAGCCGGTCTTCATCACCTGCAAGGACCTTGCCTATACGAAAGCAATAAAGAAATTTCTTTTCAAAGAGGAGGTCCGGATCTGGCAGGATAAGACCGTGGTTCTGGCCAAAGAATTCGAAATCATCGAGCAGTCGGAGAGAGTCGTGGGCCGCGGCGGAGTGAAGGCAAGTTTCACCCGCAAGCCCAAAGACAAACCCGTGGAAGAACCCCTGACGATCGGGGCCAATGAGATGAGCTATATTCCGAAGGGAAAGACCATTAAGTTCACGGGCACGAGTTCCCTGAATACGAACACGATGACCCTCTCTTCCGAGGACCTCTCCGTCCGCCTCAAAGAGGAAGGGAACGAGATGGCCAGGATTCTGGCCAAGGGCAAGGTTCTGATCATCCAGGAAGCCAAGGAGGGCCGGGGAGAGGAGGCCAATTATGACCTCTTGGCGGATACGGTCGTCTTGACGGGGAGCTGCGTTCTTGTCGATAAGGAGAAGGGTGTCTTGGAGGGCGACAAATTGACTTTTTATCTGGGCGATAGTAAAATCGTGATCGAAAATAAGGAGAGAAGCCGATCGGCGATGGTTATAAAATAGCGGACTATGAAAAACTCTTTGAGAGCCGTCAGCCTGAATAAGAGCTACGGAAAGAAGAAGGTCGTCGACAGCGTCTCAATCGAGGTCAGAAGAGGGGAGGTTGTAGGTCTTCTGGGACCGAACGGGGCGGGTAAAACCACAACGTTCTCCATGGTCCTGGGACTCGTCCCCCAGGATTCGGGCCGGATCTACCTGGACGAGGAGGACATCACCGGACTTCCCATGTACTTGAGGGCAAGGAAGGGCCTCTGCCTTCTTCCTCAGGAGCCGTCCTCGTTTCGCAAGCTGACCGTGGAGGACAACCTGTTGGCCATTCTGGAAACCATGCCGGAGACCCAACCCAGAAAGAACGGGACGATTTCTACGACCTTGAAGGAATTCGGGCTGGAGAAACTTGCGGCGGCTAAGGCCTACACCCTGTCGGGAGGGGAGAGGAGACGGCTGGAGATCGCCCGGGCCATGATCACGAATCCCCAGTTCATCCTTCTGGACGAGCCTTTTACGGGGATCGATCCCCTGGCCATCCTTGACCTCCAGGAGATCGTCCTGAGGCTCAAGAAGAAAGGGCTTGGACTCCTGCTGACCGATCACAGCGTCCGGGAAACCCTTAAGATTACGGACAGGGCGTATATCATCGATAAAGGGAGAATCTTCAAGGAGGGGACGCCCAGAGAGATCGTTTCTTCGGAGGAGGTCCGGAAAAGCTATCTGGGCGAGGATTTCTGCCTGTACTGAGGCCAGGGAAGGACGCGCCTGAAAGACAATCGAAAGTGCTCAAACAACGACTGGACCAGAGGCAGGTCCAGAAGCTTATCCTTGCCCCGGCCCTCCAGCAGGCCATCAAGCTCCTGGCTCTGACGAACCTGGAACTCGTTGAGGTCATCGACGAGGAGCTTTCCGAAAACCCGATGATCGAGCTTGAGGAGGACGATCTCGATAAAGGCGAGAAAGGATCGTCCGCCGGGACCGAGGCCGATCAAGAGGTTAAGCCTGCCGAGGAGCCCGAACCCGCGAGCGAAAATCCCGAAGCCGAGACCCCGGGTCTGGATGCCGAGGGCTTGGACGTCGAGGCCGGTTTCCAGGACTATCTGGACGACGGATTCCGTCCCAATTTCTCCGAAAAGAAGGAAGCCGTCTCGCTTGAAAATACCCTGTCCAGAAGCCCCTCCCTCTGGGACCATCTGAGCTGGCAGGCCGCCCTGACGTTCGTAGACGAGACCGACCGCCAAATTGCCCAATTTATCATCGGGAACATCAACGAGGACGGCTATCTGGGCTCCTCGATCGAGGAGATCGCCCGCCTGTGCCAAACCACCCCGGAACGAGTCGACAAAATTCGGGAAAAAATCAAGACCTTTGATCCGATCGGGGCCGGGAGCCTCGACCTCAAGGAAGCCCTTCTGGCTCAGCTGGACCATCTCGATGTCCGAGACGACATTGCCCGGGCCATCGTCCGTGATCATCTTCCGCTGCTCGAAAAGTCGGATTTTGCCCATCTGGCCCGAGCCCTCGACATCCCGTTGCAGGACGTTAAGGGTCACATCGAGCTCATCAAGAGCCTGGACTTCGCCCCCGGGCACAAGTACAGCGAGGAAAAGACGTCCTATGTCGTTCCCGACATCATCGTTGCCAAAGAGGCCGACGAGTGGACGGTTCGGCTTAATGACGAAGGCCTCCCCCGTCTCCGGATCTCCAGCTATTATAGGCAGCTCCTCGCCAAAGCGGCCTCGAACCAGCCTGAGGCTTCCCGTTTCCTGAAGGAGAGGTTGAAGAAGGCCATTTGGTTTCTGCGCAGCCTCGACCAGCGGAACCGGACGATTTTCAAAGTCGCAAAGTTCATCGTGGACCAGCAGAAGGAGTTTTTTGAGAAGGGTCTGGATTATATCAAGCCGCTGACCCTCATCGAGATCGCCCAGGAGGTCGGCGTCCATGAGTCGACGGTCGGACGCGTCGTTGCCAATAAGTTCATGATGACGCCGCGGGGCGTTTTTTCCCTGAAGTACTTTTTCCACAAGTCCATCCAAGGGGATTTCGGCGAAGACGTTTCTTCCCTGAGGATCAAGGAAAAGATCCGCAAGCTCGTTGAGCAAGAGGATAAAAATAACCCTTTGAGCGACATCGACATCGGTGATATATTGGCGAGAGAAAACCTGAAAATTGCGCGTCGGACGGTCGCCAAATACCGAAAGCAATTAAAGATCATGCCTTCTCATATTCGGAAGAGAAAGTTCGTCATGGAGGGCAATTCATGAACCTGCATTATACGGCCCGGAAGACAGACCTGACACCCGAGGTCCGGGAGTATTGCGAAAAGAGGCTTGTGGCTCTGGAGAAGCTCATGGGCTCGGTGCTGGAAGTGGACATCATCCTTTCCGCGGCGAAGAACAGGAACCGGGCGGAAATTCACGTCCTGGCCAGGGGGGGGAGTTTGGTCGTCGAGGACGAGACTCCGGAAATGCTCAACTCGCTGAACCGCGCGTTTGACAGTCTGGAGAGGAAGGTCAAGAAGGAGAGGGAGAAATTCCGGGAGCGCAAGCGACGCAAGGGCCGCGAACGGAAAGACTTGGCCCTTCCCATCGAGGCCGAAGAGCCGGCGCCACGGATCTTCCTGAGCTCGAACTACTCCATGAAACCGATGCCCGTGGAGGAGGCGGTCCTGCAGCTGGACGCCAAGAACAGAGAGGTCTTCGTCTTCCGCAAAGAAGGCTCGGAGAAGTGGGCGGTCCTCTTCCGTCGGAGGGACGGCAACATCGGGCTCATCGAACCGGAATGAAATTCCATAGCCTGCTCACTGAAGACTTGGTCCTCCTCGACCTCAAATCCCGGTCCCGGGAGGACGTCCTGAAGGAGATGGTGGACCATCTGAAGGCGAAAGAAAAGATCAGCAAGGATAAAGACCTCTATGAAAAGCTCATCCAGAGGGAGAAACTCGGAACCACGGCCATTGGCGAGGGCGTGGCGATTCCCCACTGCAAGCTCAAAGGGATTAAGGCCCCCCTCTTTCTTCTGGGCGTCTCCAAGTCGGGTGTCGACTTCGATTCCCTGGACGGCAAGCCGTCTCGTATCTTTTTTGTGGTCATTTCCTCCCCGGACAATCCGGGCATGAACATTCGAGCCTTGGCGGCTATCGCCAAACTCGTCCGCAAGGCAAGCGCGCTCCCCGGACGGCTCCTGGAGGCAAAGAACCCCAGGGCGGCGATCAGGATCGTCCACGAGGAGGAAGAGAAGCTCTATGACTGAACTTCGAGGTCGAGGCGGGACGAGGCCGCGCAGAGGAGAGGCGACCCTGTCCGGCGGTCTGCTCCGAGTCTATGGAGTCGGAGCGCTGATCATCGGGGACAGCGGTATCGGGAAGAGCGAAAGCTCTCTGGAGCTCATAGCCCGCGGCCACAAGTTCGTTTCGGATGATGTCGTCAACGTGAGGAGGGTCGGCCGCGGAAGGCTCGTGGGAGCGGCCCCGCCTCTGAGCCGAAACTTCATGGAGATCCGGGGGTTGGGAATCATCAACATCAAGGAGATCTTCGGGCCGAAGTCGATCAGCCGGGAATCCCGGATCGACTTGATCATACGGCTCAAGAAATGGCGGCACGGCCTGGAGCCGGACCGTCTGGGCTTGAAGCTTCCCGAGGACGAGGTCATCCTGGGGGAAAAGGTCCCCCAGCTTTTCATCCCCGTGGCCCCCGGGAGGAATATCGCCACCCTGATTGAGGTGGCCTGTAAGGTCCACCTTTTAAGGGAGAAGGGATACCACGCTCCCCACGAGATCATGAAGAGGCTCGACAAGGCTCTCTCCTGAGGTTAAGGCCATGGCTAAACCGAGGAAGGACAACAGGTTTCTGATCGTGACCGGGCTCTCGGGCTCCGGGAAGACCGTCGTCAGCCGGTTTCTGGAGGATCTCGGCTATTACTGCATCGACAATCTGCCGGCCAAGCTCATCCTGAACCTCGTGGATCTCTGGCAAAAGAAGAGGGTGGAGATCGATCGGGTAGCCCTGGTCGTTGATATTCGAGAGCCGACGTTTCTCGCCGAGTTCCCTAAGATATTCAGAGAGATCCGCAAGAAGATCTCTCCGAGGCTGGTTTTTCTCGACGCTTCGGACGAAGCCCTGGTCAAAAGGTTCAGCGAGAGCCGGAGACCTCATCCGCTGTCCAAAGGCCGGACCGTGCTCGAAGGAGTCCGCACCGAGAGGCGGCGGATGGCGGAGATACTGAAGATGGCCGATGAGGTCATCGACACCTCGAACCTGTCCATTTCCCAACTTAAGGACCTCATCACCGGAAAGGTATTGAAGAAGCGGTCCCCCGGGATGCAGGTCGTCATCGTAAGCTTCGGCTACAAGTACGGACTGCCCGTGGACTCCGACCTCGTCTTCGACACGAGGTTTCTGCCCAATCCGTTCTACGTCGACCGGATGCGCGAACGACACGGCAAGACGAGAATCGTCCGGGATTATGTTCTCCGCGCGGAGGAGACGAAGAACTTCCTTAGAGAAATTTTTGGATTCGTCGATCGGCTCATCCCCCAGTTCGTCAAGGAAGGGAAGAGCAACCTGACGATCTCCATCGGCTGCACCGGAGGCCGGCACCGGTCTGTCGTCGTGGCCGAAGCCCTCCGGCGACATTTGAAGGGCAGGAGGCCGGCCGTGAAGATCTATCACAGGGATATTTATAAATAAAGGCTCTAGGACCATGATCGGCGGCATCATCGTATCGCACGGAAAGCTGGCCGAAGAATTGCTGAACGCCCTGACGATCATCCTGGGCGAGGCCCCGAACATCGAATCCATCTCCATCGGCTGGTACGACGACGTGGAGGATTCGAAGAAGAAAATCAACCTGAGCCTCAAGCGCGTGGATCAGAAGAACGGGGTCATCGTCTTCACCGACATGTTCGGCGGGACGCCCTCCAACCTGAGCTTCGGCTTCTTGAAAGAGAATCAGGTCGAGATCATCACGGGCGTCAATCTGCCCATGCTCATCAAATTCGTATCGCTTCAGAGGAACAACGACCTGAAGGACGTCGCCAGGAAGGTCGTTGAGCAGGGGAAGAAAAACATCCATCTGGTCAGTGCGCTCCTGGGCGCCAAGCAAAAGTGACCATGCGCGAAAAAACGATCACCATCAAGAATAAACTGGGGCTTCACGCCCGCGCGGCCGTGAAGTTCGTCAACCTGACCAATCGTTTCGGCGCTTCGGTCAAGGTCATCAAGGACGGAAACGAGATTGACGGCAAGAGCATCCTCGGGATCCTGACCCTGGCGGCCGTTCAAGGAAGCGAAATCGTGCTCCACGTCTCCGGGAAGGATGAGGACTCCGCCCTCAAGGCCCTCACGGACCTCATCAACAACCGGTTCGATGAGAGAGAGTGAAACGCATGGACATCATCCGGCTCAGGGGGATCGGGGTTTCGCCGGGGATCGGCATGAGCGAGGTGTCCATCTCAGAGCGGGTCATCTTCACCTCGCGGCGGGAAGCGATCTCTGCCGGCCAGGTGGACGATGAATTGAAGCGTCTTCGGCGGGCGATCGAGCGCACGAAGGCCGAACTCGTCCGGATCAAAACGGATATCAAGGACAAGATGGGAGAGGAACACGCCATCATCTTTGAGGCCCACCTCCTGATCCTCGAGGATCCCTCGCTCCTTTCCGGCCTTGAGAAGATCATCAGCGAGGACAAAGCTAGGTCCGAATGGGCCCTCTCCAGGATGAATGCCCGGTACGAAAAGGTCTTTGAGGCCATTAACGACGAGTACTTCAAGCAGAGGAAGTCGGATATCTCTGACGTCCTGGCCAAGATCTACCGGAACCTGGAGATCAAGAAGGAGAAAAAGGAAGCCCCGGACAGGCTTAAGGTTCTCGTGGCTCACGAGCTTCTTCCTTCGGAAGCCGCATCGAGCCTGAGCAGCAAGAACGTCCTGGGCGTCGCCCTGGACGTGGGCGGCCAGACGTCCCACACGGCCATTTTGGCGCGTTCCCTGGGCATCCCGGCCGTGGTCGGACTCCATAACGTTACTCTCTACGTGAAGAACGGCGACTTCATCATCGTCGACGGAACGGATGGAGAGGTCATCGTCAACCCGCCCCAGGCCGTTCGCAGGGAGTTCATGGGCAAGAAGGAGAAGTACGAAAAGTATCGGAAGGACCTCCAGAAAACGGCCCGTTTGGAATCCAAAACGCTCGACGGGGTCCGGTTCGTGCCCATGGCCAATATCGAGTTGCCCGAGGAGGTGAACGTCGCGCGATCCTACGGCGCCGAGGGCATCGGGCTGTTCCGCTCCGAGTTCATTTACCTCCAGAGGACGACGTTGCCCACGGAGGAGGACCACCTTGCCGTCTACTCGCGCCTGGCTCGGGAGGCCTACCCGGCCCCCGTTTACATCCGGACGATCGACATCGGCGGCGAGAAGACCCTGCCCCAGCTAAAGATCGAGAAAGAGCCCAACCCGGCCCTCGGCCTGAGGGCCATCCGGTTCTCGCTGAGGAACGAGGACTTGTTCCGGACGCAACTTCGGGCCATCCTCAAGGCCTCGGTCAAGGGAAACATCCGTATTCTTATTCCCATGGTGACGGAGATCGAAGAAATCACCGAGGTCAAGATGCTCCTGGAGGAGGTGAAAGAAGACCTCCGACGCAGGCAAGAGAGTTTTGATGAGAAAATTCCCCTCGGCACGATGATCGAGGTCCCGGCGGCCGCGGCCATGGCCGACCATCTTCTCAGAGAGGTGGATTACCTGAGCATCGGAACGAACGACCTTATCCAGTATTATCTGGCGGTCGACCGCTCGAACGAATTCGTTTCCTACCTCTACAAGCCCCTCCACCCGGCCGTCCTGCGCTTGATCCGTTCGGTCATCCAGGCCGCGGTTAAAGCGGGCAAGGAGGTCACGGTCTGCGGTGAAATGGCCGCCGATCCGTTGTCCGCATTGGTTCTTTTCGGCTTCGGGCTGAGGAAGTTCAGCATGAATCCCATCTTCATCCCCCGGGTCAAAAAGGCCCTGCGGTCGATTGAGCTCGAAACGGTGGAGAGGGCCGTGGCCGGAGCCATGGAACTTCGCAGCTCGCAGGAGATCGAGGAGTATATGATCGAGAGAATCCTCCTCAGACACCCCCAGGTGTTTTTAATGAGCCAGACGTCGTGACCTATCTTCCGTAATCGTCCTGAACCCGGACGATGTCCGATTCGTCGGGATCGCCGATCCAGATCTCCATGATCCTGGCCGGAAGACGGCCCAAACAGCGCACGCGATGGAGGGCTTTGCGCGGAATGAATATCTCCTCGTTCTCTCCCGGGCGCCAGGTCTTGTTGTCAATGGTGACCTCAAGACCGGGATCCAGGGCAATCCAGAATTCGGCCCGCCGCTCGTGATACTGGAGGGAAAGGGCTTGCCCCGGACGGACGGTGACGATTTTAACGGCGCTGCCGGATTCATAGGGGTAAGCCCGGAACTTTCCCCACGGACGGATATCCTCAATGATTTTTTTTCTGAACAGTTTTTCGATGTCTTCGTCCGCGGTCATGGCCGAGCCTGGATCAGCGGAAACGCGCGGCGAGAAAGGGATCAGAATGGAACATCGTCCTCACCGCCGCTCTCGCCGCTGTGGGCCGTTTCATCACCCTCCATCGGGAAGTCGGAGGGGGCTTGGCTTTCGGCGACCGGGCTTTCGCCGGCCCCTTCTTCCCTCCGGCCGAGGAGGACGATATTTTGAGCTTCGATCTCCGTCGTGCTGCGCTTGTTGCCGTCCTTGTCCTGCCACTGCCGTGTCCTGAGCTTGCCCTCCAGGAGGATTTGCTTCCCCTGGGTGAGGTATTTTTCACAGAACTCGGCGAGCTTGCCCCAGACAACGATGCGATGCCACTCGGTTCTATTCGTCGCCTCGTTCGTGTTCTGGTTGAAGAAACGCTCGTTCGTGGCCAGGGTGAAGCGAACGACCTGCCTCTGGGTCTGGGGGAGGTATCTTGAATCCGGCCTCTGGCCCAGCCGTCCGATCAGGATGACTTTGTTCAGGCTGTTGATATCCCTCATTTTTCCGCTAATTCCTTGATTTTTTGCTGGGCGATTCGGGTTTCTTCCTCGACGGGGAACTTTGTGATCAGAAGCTTGTAGGCCGCCATCGCCTCTTCCTTCCTTCCGGTCTCGGCGAAGCTCATGCCTTTCTTGAGGTAGGCGGCTGCGATCTTGTCTCCTTGAGGATAGGCCAGGATGAGCTCGTTGAAGGCGTCGATGGCATCCTCGAATTTCCTCTGGCTGTAATAGCACTCCCCGATCCAATAGAGGGCGTTGTCGGCCAGGGGGCTGTCGGAAAACTGGTCCCGATACATCTTAAACCCTTCGACGGCCAAATCGAAGTTGCCCTTGAGATAATCATTGTAGGCCATATTATAGACGTCCTGGCGAGAGAGGTTGGACGGCAGGGGCGCGGGCTGCGGCTTATCCTCCGGTTTCTTCTCCGGGACCTTGGATTCTTCCTTGGGCTTCTCAGCGGGCTTGGACTCGGTCGTCGCGGCCTGCGGTGGGCCGGGGTGGAGGGCGGAGAAAAGCTCAGCCAGCCTGGCGACATCGAGACTCAATTGGTCGATTTTCCCGGCCAAAGCTTGGTACTGCTGGGGAACGGACCTAAGGTCCTCCCTAAAGCCGAACTGATCGGCTTGGTAGCGCCGGACGATATCGCCGAGTTCCTTGAGCTGGTCCTTGACCATCTGGATGTCCTCGGCGTTTTGTTGGGTCTGGGCAGCCAGGTCTTGGACCTGTTTTTTCAGGACTTGGAGGTCATCATAGATAAGCGCATAGACTTTTTTGGTCTTATCAAGACCGCCGGCAAACCAAAAGGGCATGAGGACCAGAAGGCATGCCCCTGTCGCTCTTTTGAACACAGGCTATTTTTCGATGATGACGAACTGGGCGCGCCGGTTCTTCTGCCAGGACAATTCGTCATGGCCGGTCGCGAGCGGCTGGCTCTTCCCATAAGAAAGGATCTTCATCCGGTCGGTGGAAACGCCCAGGGAGGTCAGGTAATCCATGGTGCTCTTGGCCCTCTTCTCGCCCAGGGCCAGGTTGTATTCTTCGGTGCCCCTTTCATCGCAGTGGCCCTCGATGAGGATCTTGATGGTGCGGAACTTCTTCAACCAGGCGGAGTCTCTTTCTAAGACCGGCTTGGCGTCCTCACGGATAAAATACTTGTCGTAGTCGAAATGGATCATCGCCAGAGGCTGTTCCCGGTTGATCTGCTCGAGCGACTTGGACATCAAGATCTCTTCTTCGGACAGCACGGGCTGCTTCATGACGGGCTCTTCGACCTTCTCGACCTTGGGCTGTTCCTTAACTTGAGGCGGGGGTGGGACGGCCTTGACCTTCTTCTTGCACCCGGCAAAGAACGCAAAGATCAGGATGAAGGCGAGAGAAAATACGATCAACTTTTTCATGAGACCTCCTTCTAGCTTTTCCTAGTCGTAGAAAGCGGACACTTAACCGCTTCCCCTTCGAGATTTTTATATAATGATTGCTCGGCTCTGTCAATAGAAATCAATGCGAGAGAAGCCTAATTCGTCCAGCTGGGCAGCTTGTTCTCGGAACCGGAGGTGATTGCGCGGAGGTTGGACCCGTCATAGTCGACGGTATAGATCTGGATCGTCCCGGAGAGGTTCGAGGCGAAAACGATATGGCGGCCGTCCGGCGACCAGGATGGGCTCTCGTTGCGGGCGTTGCTCTCGGTGAGCTTGGTGATCTGGTTGGTGCGCACGTT
>CAZJBD010000057.1:0-13790 GCA_964544265.1 uncultured Eubacteriales bacterium | reverse complement strand
GCGAAGCGAACGTTGGAAGGGGGAAACGCGAAGCGGGTTCCCCCTCCAAGTTGACGGCCTGGGGCGGTCCTTCAGTCCTTCCTAGGAAGTTTTGGAGAGCTCAAACGCTTCCCGACTCCGGCCAGGTCGTGGTCGTCTATGACGGCGACACCGTGAAGGTTCGGTTCGCGGATGGGAACGAGCGAAAAATCAGGCTGATCGGGATCGACTCTCCCGAGGTTGACGACGAGCGGGAGGAGGTCCGTTTCATGGCTCTTATGGCCAAACGGTTCGCCTTTCTGAATCTCTATCGGAAGAACGTCGACCTCGCATATGATTGGCAAATTGAGGACCAGTATGGACGACTGCTCGCTTATCTGACCACAGATAACGGTTCCCTGTTCAACGAACTCATCCTGAAGGAGGGCTTCGCGTTCGTGTATCGTAAGTTCCCTTTTCGTCAGGACCTCATGGAGAGGTTTGAATCCGCTGCGGAGGATGCCCGAAGGACCGGCAAGGGGCTATGGAGAAAAGAAAGCCCTCCCGAGATACCAGCCTCTGCGGCGCGGGCGCATCTCGGACAACTCGTTTCCGTCCGGATGACCTGTGCCGGGCTTGAGGAGAGGCGTTCGTTCGCCGTCCTTCGTTCCGAGGAGGGCGGATTCGAAGCCCTTATTCCGAGAGAGTCCAAGGCGACTTTCCCCGATTTGAAAGGCTTGATAGGGCAGACGATCGTGGTCACCGGTCTTGTCGAAGAGTTTGAGGGCGCTCTCCAAGTCCTTCTCTATCTGCCAAGGCAACTTGTCTTCCTTAGGCAGTTAAGCGGGTTGCTTCCAGTCTATTTTATGCTTGACGCTGAATAAGAAAGTCAGCCAAAGCCTATTCGTATCTCAGCGCGTTCACGGGGTTTCTTGAGGCCGCCTTGGCCGTCTGGAAGCTTATCGTGGCCAAGGCCACAACGAAGACCGCTAGCGAGGCCAGGAGGAGAGGCCAGACGCTCAATCTGATCCGGTAAGCGAAATTCCGCAGCCAGCCGTTCAGTGCGAAATAAGACAACGGAAGGGCGATAACATTGGCCAATAAGACGAGGACGATGAATTGGCTGTTTAGAAGGGCCGTCAGCCTCGCTGCCGAAGCGCCCAGGACTTTGCGGACGCCGACCTCCTTGGTCCGACGCTCGACAGCAAGGGCCGTCAGCCCGGCCAGGCCCAGGCTGGCTACAAAGACTGCGAGAAGGGCGAAGATGCGGAAGAATCTTCCGGTTCGGACCTCTTTTTTATACAGGGCATCGAAGATATCGTCGAGGAAGGCGTATTCGAAGGGCTGAGCTTTTGTCCTGGCCTCAAAGCTTTTCTTCAGTCCGGCCAGGATCTTTGCTATATGACCAGGACCGATCCGGACGGCGATCGTTTCGCCGGGGCCGAAGATCTGGGTAAACAAGGCCAAAGGAGTGATCTCGGTGTGGAGCGAGGCAAAATGGAAATCCTTTACGACACCGACGATCGTCAGCTTTTTTTCTCCCCAGACGTCGAAAATTTTGCCAAGGGGATTTTTCCAACCCAGGGCCTTAACCAGGGATTCGTTGACAAGGGCCACGTCTTTCTCCCCGGGCGCGATGTTACGGCCCTGGGCGAGTCCAATTTTGTATAGGCTCAAGTAGTGTTCGTCGACGTACCCGACGCTGAATCTGACCTTGATGGCCACTCCCTCATCCGTTTGGGTGGAGACTCCGCCGAAAACGTTGTCGATCCCCGTCGGCACGGCGCTGGAAACGGATACGTCGATGACGTCCGGGTTCAGCTGAAAACCCGACCGAATCGCCTCTGCCGCGGCCTGGGTCTCTCGTTCCCTGATGGGGATGGTCAGGACGCGCTCCCGGTCGTAACCAACGTTCTGGGACTGGATGAAGTTCATTTGACGGCCGATGACGATCGTCCCGGCCAGGAGGACAACCGAGGCGCCGAACTGAAAAACGACGAACGTTTTCCGTAGAAAAACGCCCTTCCGTCCGGCACGGCCGAAATCACGAAGGGCCCGGACGGGATGCAAGCTCGAAAGGACAAGAGCGGGGTAGAAACCAGCTAGGAGACCGATCATCAGAGCTGTCCCGGCTGCCAAGGTCAGGAGCTGAGGATTCCAGATTGCCCGAAACTCCAAGTCGATCCCGACCAGGCTCTTAAAATGGGGCCAGGCGATCCGGACGAGGACCAGGGCCAGGACCAGGGCGGCGGCGGACATGACCAGGGATTCTCCTATAAACTGCTGGAAGAGCTGGTAGCGGTGGGCTCCCGTGACCTTGCGAACGCCGATCTCCTTGGACCTTGCCGTCGACCGGGACGTAGCCAGGTTGACGTAGTTGACGACTGCAATAAGGAGAAGGACCAGGGCGATGGCAGAGAACAGACGAACGACCTGAATCTGGTTGTTGGTTGCCAACTGGCCTTGAATTCGAGAGCGCAGATGGATGTCTGAAAGCGGCTGGAGGGCCAGCTCACCCCGGACATCTTCGGGTACGTTTTTTTTCATGAATTCCGGGAGCCTCGCTTCGGCGGCCCCTTTTTTGACCCGGTCGTTAAGCTCTGCGTAGGTCACGAAATTAATAACCCTCCACGTGTTGAACATATACGCGTTATCGTCATCCGCACGGAGCGTATCCAGGGAGGCCAAGAAGCTGAAGCGCAGGTGGGAGTTTGCCGGGACATCCTGGACGATCCCTGTTACGGTGAGGTCGTAGGCATCATCCTGTCTTCTGAAACGAACCGCTTTTCCGATGGGGTCCGATGGACCAAAGAGCTTGCGGGAGGTTGTTTCGGTCAGGACGATTGAGCCTGCCGCGGTCAGGGCCCTCTCCCGGTCACCGCGGAGGAGGGGAAAGGAGAAGATTTTTAGAAATTCCCCGTCGGCGAACAAGCCGGATTCCGTAAAAAGGGCTTCTTCGTTCTGGAGGATCGCATCTCGTCCGACGTGCCCGATAATTCTCGTGGCCCGGACGACTTCGGGAATATCGGCCCGCAAGGCTGCGGCCAACGGATCGGCTGTTGCATCCAGATATTCAGATACCGTCCCTGGAGCGGCTTTTTCGCGGGAAAGGACACGATAGATCCGGTCCGATTTCTCGTGGAAGCGGTCATAACTTAGCTCGAAACGGACGAAGCCCAGGATCAGGATGACCCCGGCCAGGCCAGCAGCCAAGCCGGCTACGTTGATGAGGGAAAACACCTTGTTCTTGACAATGTTTCGATAGGTGATAACGAGGTAGTTTCTCAGCATGGATAGACTCCAAAAAAATCGTGATGAAATGAAGCCGGGCAGGGATTTTATCGTCTGAGCCCAGTACCAAGCACGGGCGGCCGCAGGCCCTCTGCGTTCGAGGATGTCTTCCAACCCCTCCTGGAAATCTCCCAAGTGGGTGTAGTTCCACTGGTCGGAAAAGACACGCTTGAGGATCCATTCGGCCAGGGCCGGCGGGCGGTTTTCGGGAGGGATCATGTCTCGGCCTCTTCTAGGTCCGCATCCAGAATGGAGGCGTCATCCCACAACGTCGACTGGATATGGTACAGTTCCGCTAGCGCTTTTTTCCCGTCCATGGTCAAGCGGTAAACTCTCTTGCTCCGGCCTCCGCGCACCTTGGTCGGGCCGGTTAGGCTCGATCGCAGAAGGCCTTTTTTTTCCAGCCGTTCGAGGGGATTGAAAACTGAGCCCAAGGACCAATTCTTTTTCGTGAGGGCTATCAAATGCTCCCGGATCGGGACGCAATAGGCGTCATCCTTGAGCTTCCAGATGGTTAAAAGGACCATTTCTTCCGCTCGCGATAATAGTCTCATTGTTTTCCCTTCTAATAATAATTACTTCCAAATTATGGAAGAGTTCCCAGCAAAAGTCAAATAATATTTTCACTTTGTGGAATATATGGTTAAATGTGGCAAAATATGATGCGTTGAACGCGGCATAACGTTCATTCAAGGGTTTGACAGGAGACACGGCATCAGCTATAAAACCTCCTGAGCATGGAAAACCGAGAATTCCTCGCTGAGATTCGTAAGCTCGTCGGAAGCAAGAATGTCCTCACCGATCCGGACAAGCTCGTGGACTACGGCCACGATGAATTTTCGCTCCGGGACATAGCCCGCATTCCCCAGGCCGCGATCATGCCGTCCGACACGGCCCAGGTCGGGGCGATCCTCGCCCTCGCCGATGCCTGCCGCGTCCCGGTAACTCCCAGGGGCGGGGCGACGGGGTTATGCGGCGGCTGCGTGCCCTCCGTGGGAGGCATCGTCCTTTCTCTCGAGAAGATGAGGGCGATTGAAATCGACGGAGAGAACCAAATGGCTGTCGCCGAAGCAGGTGTGACGCTTATGGATTTCATCAAGACGGTGGAGGAAGCCGGCTTTTATTTTCCGCCCCACCCGGGAGACGAGAGTGCCATGATCGGCGGGCTGGTCGCCACCAACGCCGGCGGGAGCCGGGCCGTGAAGTACGGAACAGTCCGGAATTACGTCCGGGGGCTTGAAGTCGTCCTTCCGGACGGGCAAGTCATCCATCCCGGCGGGAAATACATCAAAAGCAGCACCGGCTATAATTTGATGAATCTCTTCATCGGATCCGAGGGGACTCTCGGCGTCATCACCAGGGCCATCATCCAGCTCATGACCCAGCCCCCGGTCCTTCGGACACTGGTTATCCCGTTCCCCGAGCTGGAGGCGGTCGTTGAAGCCGTCCCCCGGCTTCTCAGAAAGAACATCATCCCGGTTGCCGTCGAGTTCGTAGGGCTGGACGTCATCGTCATCACCGAAGAGTTCCTCCGTAAGCGCTGGCCAAGCCACGAGGGGAAGACCCATCTCCTTGTTATCCTGGACGCGGCGACCGAGGAGGAGCAGGATCGTTTGTCCCAGGCTATCGCCGAGGTCTGCCTGGAGTTGGGCGCTATCGACGTCTTCATCGCCGATACTCCGGCGAAACAGGACGACATCTTGGCCATCCGGTCCAAGATCTATGAGGCCATCAAGGCGGAGACCATAGAAATCCTGGACATCTCCGTGCCCAGGGCCGAGATCGCCGGGCATGTCCGGAGGGTTCAGGAGGTCGGGAAAAAATACGATATCTGGCTTCCGACCTTTGGTCACGCCGCCGACGGCAACGTTCATACTCACATCATGAAAGCCAGGTTGGAGGGCGGCAAGGTCATTCCGTTGCCGGAGCCCGTATGGCGGGACAAGATCGATGCCGTGAGGGCCGACCTCTACAGGGACGGGAAGGAACGGGGAGGGGTCATCTCCGGGGAACACGGGATCGGGCTGGTCAAGAAGCCGTTCCTGTCCCTTTCTCTTGAGGATGCGCAGATCGAACTCATGAAGAGGATCAAGAAAGTTTTCGATCCCCACGGCATCCTCAATCCGGGGAAAATATTCGATTGATCGTCGCGGCTTGCGCGTATCCTCGATTTGTGCTAAAAAAATAGGCATAGGGAATTGGCTACGAACCCAAAAAATCTGGTTTAGGGGGAATTTATGGAAAGAGTCACGGAAATCTACGTTATCCTGGAAAACAAGCCCTCCACACTGGGAGATATGTGCAGCCACCTGGCTGAGAACGGGATCAACATCGACTCCATCGGCGTTTTCCATGATACGGCGAAGATCGTTGTCTCGAACCTTAACAAGGCCCTGAAAGTCCTCGGAAAGCTGAACTACATCACCGAACAGAGGGACGTCCTGCGAGTCGAACTTGAAAACAGGCCCGGCGCCCTGGCCGAGTTGACCACCAAGCTCGGCGACGAGGGGATAAATATTGAATATTGCTATGGGACCCTGAGCCGCAAAGGCAACGCGATCTCGGTCATCCTGGACGTCTCAAATATCGACCGGGCGATCGAAGTTTTGAATAAATAGGCGCAGACTCTTCTGCTTGTTGGGCCGTCTTCCGGCGACACCCGGAATTCCGATTCTCTCCCTTTCGACAATATCGGGCTACTTGGCCTCCGGATAAAGGAACGCGTTGAGGAGGAGCTTGTATGTCCCGTGCGACTGGGCCCGATGTTGGGGCCGGATGCCGATAAGGATGATGCGGCCTTTCTTATACTGTGTGTCTACCACGGCCGCCTTGCGGGCGATGTATTCTTCGCCGACGAGCCAGCCGCTCATGAGAACGCCTCCCTCGGCATAGCTCGCCACGACCCTGCGGTCCCACTCGCCGGAGGGAACCCAGGTGTTGAAAGCGAGGCTATCCGAGAATACGGTCGGGGTCTCCTCCGGCAGCCCGTAACCGATGGGCGTCGAGTTGTCCACCTTGAGCTTGAGGATGGATGTCGGGCAGAAGAATTTCTCCCGTTCGAGACGGTCCAGGGCGCTGCGGGCCGGCGGCTCGAACTCTTTGATTGCGAGGTTACAGGCCTCATTGAGGGTGACTAGGATGCCGCCCTCCTCGACGAACGTTTTAAGGGCCGTGACACCCTCGGTGCCGATCCCGCCTTCGTAATCCGGAGGAAGGGGTGTGATGTATCGGGCGTATTCGGATTCCTGCTTGGGTTTTCCGGTCTTGATGATCTCCGGATCCTCGTCGGCGAAAACGATGACCTCGAAGGTTGACTTCAGGTTGACCTTTTTGTTCTTGGTCCCCTGGAAGTCCTTATTGTGGAGCGTCGTATAGGGGATCCCCAAGTCGTCGAGCATGTAGCGCGTCCAGCCCTCATCCATATTCGCTCTCCAGGATTGGTAGAGACCGATCCTGGGGTTCTTAATGGGCGACATGGCGATGTCGGAAACATTATCAATATCAAGGACCCTCATGCTGAATTTCGCCAGAAGCTCTGGCAGGGCCTTTTTGATCTCCGGCGTATTCTTGACGATAAAGCTCCCGGCGGGGACGTCAAAACCATCCTTCTTGAAACCCGATTTGGCGCGGTAAACTTCGGCTTTATCCTTGAGGAGGGCGAAAACAATGGCATAGGACGCATTGAGTTGCGAATTGAGCAGGAAATAAGCGCCCTGGCCCTGGGCTGAGGGAGCCTGCGGATAGGGAGCCTTGTCGATTATTGCGAGCTTGGCTTCAAAGGGCTTGTCGATCTGGTCGCAAGCAACGCCCATTTGGAGCGGCAGAGTCCAGCCTGCGTTGTCATAAGGAGGAACGGGAGGCCCGCCCGGATATTGGCGCAGGTCAGGATATTTCTGGTTCTCCAGGAGCGCCCAGGCGTAGGCCTTGTAGGGCTGGGCCAGCCGGACAACAAAGGACCCGGCCGGATAGGCCCGGCCCCCGGCGACAAAATCTTCCCCGGCCTGCTCGACCTCAACACCGCCGAACCTGAGGATGTCGATCATCTTGAGCATCGTTAGATAATCATGCTGCCGGGCAGGGATGACGAAAGCGTAAGGTTGATTCTTATCCGTCTTTTCGATGCTCGCTTTGGACATCAAATATGAGTTGTAGAGGAAGTCCTCTTTGCGGAGGCAGGCCGTTTGGATCAGGCTCTTGGAGAGGACGAGCTCGTAATCGACGAGATCGCGAAGCCGCCACCAACCGCCCGGCCAGGGATCGGGAAACTCCATGCGCTTTTCTGTATAAGCCTTTCGAATCTCCGTCGGCTCGATGTAAATGGGTGTCGCGACCCTCACCGAGGCCATCTCGCTCAGAAGCCCGGCGACGTTATGGAGCCAGCCGGTATCGTCGCAGGCCCCGATCCACCAGCCGGTGAAGCTTCGGCCGTGGACGACGCCGCTCATGCCGTTCTTCTGGAGGTCGTAGGCCATGTTGGCGCCGCAGAGATTCACCCCCCGCCAGTTAAGGGGCTGGACGTTGGGGATGGGCGGGTCCATGAAGGGCGGAATGAAAAGCCGCGCGTCGCTGGAGCCCATCTGGTGCTGGTCGATGTGAATCTGCGGGAACCAGTCGTGATAAAGGACCTTCGTGACGGCCCTGGTCTCGGAAAGGTTGAACATGAACCAGTCGCGGTTGTCGTCATGGCCGGCGTAATGATGATAGATCCAGGGCATGCTGCCGCCTTCGTATTTGGTCCCCACGTATTTCCGGTACCAATCGACGACCATTTGGTTGCCGTCAGGATTGTGGGTTGGGACGAGGAGAACCACGACATCCTTCAGGACCTCATCGGCGTTGAAAGGCGTCTTTCCCGTCACGAGGTCGTAAGCGAGCTCCATCGACATCTGGGAGGCCGCGATTTCGGTGGCATGGAGGCTGCAGGTAATCAGGACAAGGGTCTTTCCATCCTTGGCCAACTTCCGGGCGTCGTCAGGGGAGAGGCCCCGGGCATCTTTTAGCCGCTTGGCGGTTTCCCGGATTGAGTCGAGCTTGGCCATATTATCTTCGGCAGTGATGACGGCCATAATGATAGGTTTTCCCAGGGTGGACGTGCCGATCGACTCCAGCCGGAGCTTCGGCGACTCCTGGTCCAGCTTCTCGAAATAAGCTTTGATCTGGCCGTAATCGGCCAGTTTCCGGTCTTGGCCGACTCTATGCCCCAGGAAAACGTCAGGGGGCGTCTGGGCGAATCCCATCGAGGAGATGACGGCCAGGACGGCAAGGATGATAAGGGCTTTTTTGGAAACAATAGAAAGCGGCATAGGAACCTCCTTCCTAAACATGAAGGCTCTTTTTTATCACTCGTAGGCCGTGGATGTCAACAAAAGCGGGTGGATACCCGATGAGATTCCGGAGGCCTTTTAGTTAATCCCTTGACTGCCTCAAGAAGAACATCCGGAGGAGCTGCATGGCGGCCATGGCTGTCGAGGCGACGTACGTCAGGGCGGCGGCCGAGAGGACCTTGCGCGCTCCCTCGAGTTCATCCGCCCTGAGGAATCCGCGTTCGCCGAGCAGGGCCACGGCCCGCTTGGAGGCGTTGAACTCAACGGGGAGGGTGAGGACGGAGAAGACGACCGCTCCTGCGAAAAGGAAGATCCCGATATCCATGAGGATGCTCGGGCCATGGCTGCTCATCAGGAAGCCGATGAAGAAAAGAGGGAAGGCCAGAGTCGAGCCGATGCTGGCGACCGGATAGATGGCGTTCCTCAGGCCGAGGGGAGCATATCCGGAGGCGTGCTGAAGGGCATGCCCGGCCTCGTGGGCGGCGATTCCCAGGGCGGCGATGGAGGAGCTGTCGTAAACCCCCTCCGAAAGCCTGAGGACCTTCTTGCGCGGGTCGTAATGGTCGGTGAGTTTCCCCGCAACCTTCTCGATTGCGACCTCGCCGGCTCCACCCGTCTGCATGATCCGGTGGGCGGCATCAGCGCCGGAGACCTGGGAGGCTGCATAAACCCTTGCGTAGCGGGCGTATGTGCTCCTGACTCGCGCCTGGGCGTAAAGGGCCAGGATGAGCGCGGGTATAATCAAAAAGAAAGTATAATCGTAATAAAACATGTTTTCGCCCTCCAACGAGTGTCATAACTATGATATAGGAAAAGGCGAAAAAATCAACGGGCCCGGCCCCCGGAATTCGCGTTTTTGGCCCCATTTCGCGTATAATAATTGAGGACCGTGCTAGATGGGGAGCCAGCGGTGCCCTGTCACCCACAATCCGCTCTAGTGGGGTCGAATTCCTTGCCGAGGCCGGTCCCTTTCCGGACCGTGTCTTCGCCAGCGGCGATGAGGGCTAGGGCCCCGCGCGAAGGACCTTCCGTGAATCCCGTCAGGACCGGAAGGCAGCAGCGGCAGCGGAACGGTTCCTTGTGCTGCGGTCAGTCTTGCCTGAGCTTGCTGCGTAGAAAACGCGGGGAGGGCGCGGTCGAAGCCGGGTGCACGGTCCATTTTTATTCAAACAAGGAGGCGACCATGACAGGGAAAAAATCCGTTCGGATCCTTTTGGCGTTCGGATTAACCATCCTGTTTTTTCCCGGGCTCTGCTCCGCCCAGGAGCCTGATGCCGAAAGCTGCAAGGACCACCCGATGCTCTCCCGGCTGAAGAACTTCTATATCGGCAGCTGTGAATCCAATTTCGACGCGGTCGAATTCAACGTCGCTGACGACAAGGTCGAAACCGTCGAAGGCCAAAAAACTTCGATCGATTATGCTGTGCAGGAAGGGGCGACGCTGCCCTCCGTCCTTCAGATTAAGCGGAACTACGAAAATGCCGTAAAATCGCTAGGCGGATCCGTCCTTTACGATTCTGAAACATATGCTTCAATGAAGGTCGTCAAGGGCGGCAAGGAATATTGGGTAAGCGTTCAGGTCTACAACAATGGAGCCGATTACAACCTGATCATTATGGAAAGAGGCGAGATGGTCCAGGAAGTCACGGCTTCGGAAATGCTGGACACCCTTAACAGGGACGGATTCATGGCCCTCTACATCAACTTCGATACGGGCAAGGCGATAATCAAACCCGAATCCGGGCCCATAATCGAGCAGATTGCCGCTCTCCTTAGGGACAATGCGGACCTAAATCTCAGCGTCGAGGGGCATACCGACAACGTCGGGACGCCGCAGAGCAATAAGGCGCTTTCTGAGGAGCGGGCCAAAGCCGTCGTCGCCGCCGTCGTCGAACTCGGCATCGATGCCGGCCGCATGACGGCCGTGGGGTGGGGACAAGAGAGACCCATTGCCGACAACCGGACGGAGGACGGCCGAGCCAAGAACCGGCGGGTCGAGATCGTGAAAAAATAAGCTAGAGGATCCCCAATCTTCTCATGTGCATAGCGATGTCCGATTTCGCCTGTTTGTCGACCGGGAGGAGCGGCAAGCGGGCAGGACCGCCATAAAATCCCCGAAGATCCAGGGCGTGCTTGAGGCCGGGAATGCCGACCCCTTCCATGATGGCCCGGTTGAAAGGAAGGAGGTCGAGCTGAAGGCTCCGCGCCTCCTCTAGCCGGCCTTTCCTAAAGAGTTCATAGATCTTGACGCAGATCTCCGGGGCGGCATCGGCTACGGCCAGGATGGCCCCGCAGGCGCCGAGCTCCAGTGCCGGCAGAAATACATTCCCCGAACCCAGTAAATAATGGAAGTCCGGCGGGACCCGCCGGATGACCTCTCCGAGAAAGGCCAGGTTGCCGCCGCTTTCCTTGAGCCCGATGACGTTAGGGTGCCGGGCCAGATCGATGATGAGCTGGCTCTCCAAGAAAATGCCCGTGTTCTGCGGGATGTTGTAAATGAAGACCGGAACCCTTGCCCCATCGGCCACCGACAGGTAATGCGCCCGGAGGGCCTCCAGGTTCATCTTTGATTTGTAATAAGAAGGGGGGCGGACGAGGACGGCGTCCACGCCCATCTCCGCTATCCGGTTCGTAAATTCTACGGTCAGCTTCGTCGACTCCCGGGCCGTGCCGGCAATGACCATCTTTCCGGGCGCCGCGGATTCCCGGGCCGCTCGGACCAAAGCTTCCGATTCCGAGTCTGAGAGAGAGACGCTTTCTCCCGTGGACCCAAGGACCAGGTAGCCGGCGAGCCCGGTTTTGTTGAATTTGGCGATATTCTCCCTAAACTTGGGGATTGAAACCTCGTCATGGACGAACGGCGTCGTCAAAGCCGCGAAAATGCCTTCGAACCGCTTGCTCATGTTCCGGCTCCTTTCTTGCGGGATCGCCTTCTGGTCGATTCGATGTCCCGGAGCGTTTTTTCGTCGAGGCCAAAGTAATGCCCGACCTCATGGAGGACCGTCTCCCGGACTTCGTTTCGGACATCCTCGTCCGTTAGGCAGATACTCTCAATGGGTTCCTGATAGATGATGATGACGTCGGGAGGGACGTTCCCATAATCGGGACCTCTATAGCGCATGGGCACTCCGTGGTATAGGCCGAGGAGCTTCCTTCCGCGCGGAGGCCTGGCCTCGACGATCACGGCGATATTATCGAGGAGTTTTGTGAATCTCGGCGGGATATCAGAAAGGGATTCTTCGACCAGCCGCTCAAACCGTTTCCTGTCCATGATTTGCGGCGTCCCTCTATTTTTCGATGCCGTCCCGAGCTCTAACCCCTTGGGCCGAGTAATGCTTCCGTTCCTTCATCTCGGTGACAAGATCGGCCCGGCGGATAAGGGCGGGGGTCGCGAACCTCCCTGTGAGGACGACTTCAGCAGTCTCCGGCTTTGCCTCCAGGAATTCCAGGACGGCTCTTTCGGACAGGAGCCTCAAGCGGACGGCGACAAGGACCTCGTCCAGAACTATAATCTGATATTTGCCCGAGAGCATGACCTCCCGGCATTTCCGGAGGCCTTCGCTGGCCCGAGAAACGTCCTCATCGCCCGGCTCGTCGGTTATTTTGACGAAGCCTTTGCGGCCGAATTGTTCCAGCGTTATGAAAGGGGAGAGCCGCCCCACGGCCAGCGCCTCTCCGGATGTCCGTCCTTTGAGGAATTGGGCGAAATAGGTCTTCAGGCCGCGGCCGGCCGCCCGCAGGGCGAGACCCAAGGCCGCCGTGGTCTTACCCTTGCCGAGGCCCGTATAGATCTGGATGTAACCTTTGAATTCCTGAGCCATGTTGAGATGCGTTAACTATAAAACAACCCCCGAAGCGAGTCAATTGGATGGGTGTTTATGTTATAATCGGGAGCATGTTGGACCCTAAATATGTCCTGGAAAATCTAGATCTCGTCCGAAAGAGGATCGAAGCCCGAGGAACGAAGTTCGATTTCGAGGTCCTGGCTCTACTTGCCGCCCAGAAGAAAGGGCTCCTGAGGAAGGTGGAGGACCTGCGTTTCGAGAGAAACAAGGCTTCCGATGAGATCCTGAAAAGGAAAAAGGAGAATCTGGATGCTTCCCCCATCATCTTGGCCATGCGGAACGTGGCCGAGGAGATCTCCCGGCTCGAAGGGGACCTGAAAGGGATCGAAGAGAAGCTGGACGCCCTGCTCCTCACCGTACCAAATCTTCCCGATGAGTCGGTTCCGGCCGGCAAAACGTCTGCGGACAACGTCGAGGTCCGGAGGGTGGGAAAACCCCCGGAGTTCTCCTTCCCTCCCGAACCGCACTGGGACATCGGGAGGCGTCTCGGCATCCTGGACTTTGACCGAGCCGCCAAGATCGCCGGCTCGAGGTTTACGGTCTATCTGGGGGTGGGGGCCAGGCTCGAAAGGGCGCTGATCAACTTCATGCTCGACATTCAGACGCGCGAGCGAGGCTACAAGGAGGTCATCCCACCTTTCATCGCCAATGCGGAAAGCCTCACCGGGACGGGGAATCTCCCCAAATTTGCCGAAGACCTCTTCAAGCTCGAAGGATTCAACTGGTACCTTATCCCGACTGCAGAGGTGCCGCTCACGAATATCTACCGCGGCGAGATCCTGGAAGGCGTGCCCTTGCCGCAAAGGTTTGCCGCTTACACGCCCTGCTTCCGGAGCGAAGCCGGCTCCTACGGAAAGGACATCCGGGGCCTTATCCGCCAGCACCAGTTCAACAAAATCGAGTTGATGACCTTCTCTCTTCCCGAAGACTCGTTCCGGGAACTTGAGAAGATGACCTCGGATGCCGAGGAGGTCCTGAAGAGGCTCGGCATTCCCTATCGCGTCGTGACCTTGTGCACGGCCGACCTGGGTTTCGCCAGCGCCAAAACCTACGATCTCGAGGTCTGGATGCCCAGCCGGAAAGGATACATGGAGATTTCTTCCTGCTCCAACTGCCTGGACTTCCAGGCCCGGCGGGCCAACATCAGGTTCCGGCGCCAGCAGAGGGCCAAGCCTGAGTTCGTCCACACCCTTAACGGCTCGGGGCTTGCGGTCGGACGAACCGTGAGCGCGCTCCTGGAAAACGGCCAGCAGCCGGACGGTTCAGTTTTGGTGCCGAATGCGCTCCGGCCGTATATGGATGATCTCGAAAAAATAACTTAATGGATAAGGAGGGATGGCCGAGTGGTTTAAGGCGGCGGTCTTGAAAACCG
>CAZJBD010000056.1:13051-14024 GCA_964544265.1 uncultured Eubacteriales bacterium | reverse complement strand
GGAATTCAGGCTCGGGGCGCGCCCTCCGTCGGGAGCGGCCTGGAGCCGCCCTTGGCCCCCGGCCCCCCGGGGAACCAGTCCCGTCGGTTCCCCCCGTCGAACAGGCCGACGGGTCCCCTCTCCGCTACGGGGGCTTACGGGCGGCATCCAGCGCCGCTAAGCAAGAATGAATATCCATGCCCGCTCCGACCTTCAACTGCCTCCTCCGGGCATCGCCCCTATGCCACTGTCTTTATCAAACGGAAAGATGCTTCCCTTTTGATAGTATTGTCAAAAGAGTAGGTTTGACCCCTACTTCAATTTAAGCTCGCTGTCCAGGACAAGCTGGGCGTAGACCCTTTCCGTTTGTTCGATGGTTTCAGCCAGCGTCCCCGAAGTGTCTATTATATAGTCGGCGCACTTGAGCTTTTCGTCCTGGCCCATTTGGGAGCGGATTTTAGCAAGGGCTTCGCCGCGACTGATCCCGTCCCGCCCCATCAGCCTTTGAATCTGGACGTCCCTACCGCAGTGGGCGACGATGATCTTATCATAGAACCGGGCGAATCCGGCCTCGATGATCAGGGCCGCTTCCGAGACGAAGATCGTATGCCGGCCTTCGTTTTCCAGCCGGGCGACCGTCTCCTTGATCCTTTCAAGGACCACAGGATGGACGAGGCCATTGAGGAAAGCCCGTTCTTTTTCGTCGGCAAATATGATCGCCCCCAACTTGGCCCGGTCGATCGTCCCGTCCTCTCGGAGGACACCGGGACCGAAGTGGTCGGCGACAGCACGCCACACGCTTGTGCCTGGGGATAATAACTCGTGTGCGGTTCTATCCGCAGAATGAACGAAACAGCCCTTCTCCCGCAACAAATCGGAAATAATGGATTTGCCACAGGCGATCCCGCCGGTGAGCGCGACGAGAAGCACGGCTTATTTCTTCTTTTTCTCGGAGATTACTTTGAAGTCCTTGTGGAAGCGGACTGCCACGCCC
>CAZJBD010000056.1:0-13041 GCA_964544265.1 uncultured Eubacteriales bacterium | reverse complement strand
GACCTTGTTGCCCTGCTTCTTGGTCTTCTTATCGGGCTTCTCCAGTCGGACGGTGATCCCCCCCAGCCGCATCCTCATTTTTTTGCCGTCGGTGAGCTTTCTGGGGAGTTCAATGATCAGGTCCAGCTTGGAGCCGACGACCACCCCGCTATCCATGCAGAAATAGGCCCCTCCCGAAGAGATGTTCTCGAGCTTCGTTGCCTCCCGGAATTTTTTCCCAAAAGGGAGCTTGCCCTCGATCTTGGCGGCCAGGGGCAGGTCGAGTCGCCATTCCCTCCGGCGGTTGATCTCGATGGAAGACGGGACCCTTTTGGCGGACTTTCGAGCAGCAGGTTTGTTCTTCGTCGGCGTCTTATTCATGACTTCCTCTTCTAAAACAGGGCCGAATTGATGGCATATAAAGCCAACTGGAGCCGGCTGTGCGTGTCGAGCTTGGCATAGATGCTCTTGATATGAGAACGGACGGTGTTCTTGCTGATGAACATGAGGGATGCGACCTCGTCGTTGCTTTTTCCCTGGCCAATGAGCCTGAGGACTTGGAACTCCGTGGGCGTAAGCTGGTCCAGAGTTTTTTCTTTAAGGTCGCGCCCGACGACAGAGATGATCCGGTCCATGATGCTTGACATCTTGTCGCGCGGAAGCCAGATCTCTCCCTTTTGAACGGCCCGTACGGCCTCCGCCAGCTGATTGGACGGATCGTTGAGGTCGAAATAGCCGCGTGCCCCCGAGTTGATCAGGTTAACGATCTCTTCGTGGGCGGGAATGTTGCCCATGAGCAGGAGCTGTGTTTTCGTCTGCACTTTTGAAATTTCCCTGATGGCCTTGCAGATTTCCCTCATGTTGGGCAAGGGCTCCATGTTGGCGAAGAGGATGACTTCAGGTTTGAGCTTCTTGATCGACTCCATGAAGTTATCGATCGTGTTTTTTTCGATATTCATGACCTCCAGGCCGGGGTCGGATTCCAGGGCCTTCAAGATTCCGGAGAGGATGATGTCGGAGGGGCAAAAAATCAGGATACTGGTCTTCTTGGACTCCGGCGGCTGGATTTTCTTTTTTTCCATGCTCTTCGTAACCCCTTTATTCATTATCGGCAACTTAAAAAATTCTATGTTATTCACCCGGGGAATGTCAAGGCAATACGGGTTTTTTAACCGTTTCAGAAGAGAAAACAAGGCTTAAGAAGACAGTCTTGAGGCTATAAATAAGAGGAGAGAAAGAGATGGGGAGGGACAGAGAGGCCTAAGAATTCGACTGAAGTTTATAGCTTCGATCCAGTCGAGCCGCGAGGTATTGCTTCTTGCCCTGGGCGTCTTCGGACTTGACGAAAACGACTGTTCCCGACAGGAGAAGGCGGAGGGGCTTTTCCAGGATGATGGTCATCGGGACATCCAGGTTCAGCGCAATCTTGGAGCCGAGCAGAAGCCGAGTCTGGAGCCGAAAGGATGCCTCCTGGGCGCTGATGGAGCAGATCTCGGTCCGTTCCTCGAATTTCCTGCCCACCGCGTCCAGACCGGTCACTCTGGCGGGGAGAGAGAGATCGAAGGCCCGTTCCCTTTTCCCGGTCCTTAATCCGCCCTGTAAAGATTCTGTGTTCATTTTCAAATCCATTTTCTCAAGACCTTCCGAGGTCTTCAATCGCTTTCCGGGATGATTCCCGGGGTGAATTTTTCATCCGCAATATCATCGATAAGGGCTAACTCCCTGAATGGGCATTCCTGGAGGGCGTTCCCGCCTGATCCTTCGGCTTGATGACATACCTCGACTCCAGCGTCAGGGAAACCCTTCGGGAGGCATCTCCCTCGTGACAGCGGTCAAGAATAGCCACCTGCCCCCGGATGATGAGCTTAAGATCTTGGTCCTCGGAAAGCTTCGGCGGGAGGTCGACAACGAGCCTGAGCTGCGACCCCCGGCTTACCGAGTTTTTCAGGACGAATGAGGCTTGGGAGTGGCTCATGTAGTCCAGCACCGTCTCCTCTTCGAAGTCGCGGCCGGACAAATCGCGGCCCTGGACAATCATGGGCAAGGCCAAATTGAATCCGCGTTCTCCTCCCGGACGGCTTTGAGCCGTCGCCGGAGAGATCCCCTTCTTCAACATGGTCGCTTCCTTTTTCCTTTGCCCGCGACTAAAATCGCACGCCGCTTTGGAATGGTCAATCACCTCTTAGGATGAAATCGAGGGGGATTTTTTGCTCACCTCTTCCAAAATTGCAAGGAGGGCCCGTTCCTTGACAATTTGGACTTGGGCGGATAGAATGAGCAAAGTCTTGGAGGCAAAGAAGATAAAGTGAGTGATAACGAACGGCAGGTCAAGGAGATCACGCCCAAAAGCGAAGATTTCTCGAAGTGGTACGTCGAGCTCATCCTGAAAGCGGAGCTGGCCGACTACGCCCCGATGAAGGGCATGATGGTCATCCGGCCGTACGGATATGCCGTCTGGGAGAACATCCAGCGGCTTATGGACCGACGGATCAAAGACCTGGGCCACGTTAACGCCTATTTCCCGATCTTCATTCCAGAGAGCTACTTGCAGAAGGAAGCCGAGCACGTCCAGGGCTTCTCGCCCGAGGTCGCCTGGGTCACGGTCGGAGGGAAAGAGGAGCTCGAGGAGCGGTTGGCTGTAAGGCCGACCTCCGAGGCTATCATTGGCCCCATGTACTCTAAATGGATCAAGTCCTGGCGGGACCTGCCGGTCCTCATTAACCAGTGGGCCAATATCGTCCGTTGGGAGAAGGTTACTCGGCCTTTCCTGAGGACGACGGAATTCCTATGGCAGGAAGGCCACACCTGTCATGAAACAGCGGAAGAGGCCCAGGAGGAGACGCTTAAGATCCTCGAAATGTACAGGGAATTCGTCGAGACGGAGCTGGCCATTCCGGTCCTGGCCGGGCGGAAGACACTGCGGGAAAAGTTCGCCGGAGCCCAGATGACCTATGCGATCGAAGCGATGATGTCGGACGGCAAAGCCCTTCAGATGGGCACCTCCCATAATCTAGGCCAGCATTTCTCCAAGGCGTTCAATATCCGTTTCGAGGACAGGGCTCAAAACCTTCAGTACGTTTGGCAGACCTCGTGGGGCATGACGACGCGTCTCATCGGAGCTGTGATCATGGCTCATGGCGACGATTCGGGCTTGCGCTTTCCTCCACATATTGCGCCAACGCAAGCCGTCATCATCCCAATTTCCGTGGGGAATTGGAGGAAGATGATCCTGCCCACGGCCAGGGCTGCCGGCGAAATGCTCAGGAAGGCCGGCCTCAGGGTTGAAGTCGACGCTCGCGAGGAATATACCCCCGGCTGGAAGTTCGCCGAACACGAGATGCGGGGAGTCCCGCTGCGGATTGAGATCGGCCCCCGCGATGTCAAGGCCGGCCAGGCCGTGCTCGTCCGCCGCGACCTTAAAAAAAAGGAGATCGCGGCCCTTCCCGACCTTGCCGCCCGCGTCCCCGCCCTGCTGGAGGAGATCCAGGCCAGCCTCTTCGGAGAGGCAAAAAGATTCCTCGAAGAGCACATCCGCGACGCCGGGACCTTCGACGAGTTCAAGGATATCCTGGAAAACAAGCGCGGCTTCGTCCGGGCCTTATGGTGTGGGCAAGAAGCCTGCGAGGAGCGGATCAAGAACGAGACGATGGCCACGATCCGCGTTTTGCCCTTAGAGGATGATCGGGAGCCCAAGAACGCAGGCTGCGTTTGCTGCGGTGAGCCGGCGTTGACGTTCGCCCACTTTGCTCGTGCATATTGACGGCATGTCCGAAGATTACGAAGCCCTGCGGGAGAGAATGGTTGCCTCCCAGATTGAGGGCCGAGGTATCAAGGATTACCGCGTCCTCAGGGCGATGAGAAAGGTCCCCCGCCACATCTTCGTTCCGAACGAGATGAAGCCCTTCGCTTATGCGGACGAGCCCCTGCCCATCGGTCAGGGACAAACCATCTCCCAGCCGTACATCGTCGCTTACATGACGGAGGTTCTCGAGCTTTCAGGCGGGGAAAAAGTCCTTGAGGTGGGAACGGGGTCCGGCTATCAAACGGCCGTCCTCGCGGAGCTGGCGGCCGAGGTCTGGACGGTGGAGATATTCGAAGCGCTGTCCCTTGGGGCGGAAGCCAGGTTGGAGGAACTTGGGTACACGAACGTTCGCTTTAGGGTGGGAGATGGATCCCGGGGATGGCCCGAGGCCGGGCCCTTTGATGCCATCATGGTCACGGCGGCTCCGGGCGCTGTGCCCGCCGCGCTGGAAAACCAGCTGGCCGTTTCCGGGAGGATGATCATTCCCGTGGGCATCAACTCCCAGGAACTCATCCTGGTCCAAAGAGAGAAGTCGTCTTTTCGAAGGGATTATCTGATCGGGGTCAGGTTCGTGCCCTTGATCTCAAAGCGCTCGGATCGCGATCATGGCTGAGCGATCAAAATATGAAGGGAGCCGGAAAATGAGAAGACCGGACGGATTCAGGACCGCCCTAGGCCTGGGTGTGTTTTTGCTTTTCTCGATCATTGCCGGCCACGCTGATTGCCGGGTCCCCGAACAAGACCGCTTCATCAAGGTCTTCTTTCCCGACGGCCGATCGGTGACCGCGGAGCTGGCCGTCACTGACGAAGAACGGTCCAGGGGATTGATGTTCCGCGATCAGGTCCTTCCCGGGCAAGGGATGCTCTTCGTATTCGAGGAAGAAGGCCTGCATTCATTCTGGATGAAAAACACATTGGTTTTCCTGGACATGCTTTGGCTTGGGCGCGACAGGCGGATTATTTACATCGCCAAAAACGTCCCGCCCTGCGCCGCAGAGCCCTGCCCAACCTACGGCCCGGAGACCCCGGCCCTATTCGTCCTCGAGCTTAAGGCGGGACAAGCGGACGTTTTCGGACTCAAGCTCCAGGACCGGTTGGAGTTCGTGCTGCCGTCCTGGGTCCGTTAAGGGGGAGAGGAACGTTGGAACCGTATCCCCGTACCGGTCCCAGTTCATACGATCGTAAAAACCTTATTGACCGTAGCTGTTTTTGTGGACTGAACGTCTTTGACCGTAAGGACGATTTTGTACTTTCCTGCCTGCAATCCCGTGAACGTGAAGTTGAAGGTTAGAGCGATCTCAGTGTTAAAATTCCAGGATGTGAAGCTGGGATTGACGAAGTCGTTCTGACCTCCAAGGACCTTTCCGGTTTCATCCTCCAGGACGAAATCGGCCCTGAAGCCGAAATCGTATTGGCCGCGTTCGTTTCTCTTCAAGGTCTGGCCGACCGGCTCCAGATAGAGGTTCAAAACCTCGCCCGGCGCGAATTCCTCCGTCGCTTTTGGCGTGTAGATCCCGTAGCTGGCGGACTCGTTTGTCACGAACTTGACGTTATTCAGGAGAAGGGGAGTCTTTTCCCAGAACATTTCGAACGTCGAACGCAAAGCAGCGAGGGCTCCGGCGTCATCGCTCTTTCCCATCGCCTCCTTGAACTGGGCCAGGCTCGCATCGAAGGGGCCAGGGGGAGTCGTCCCCGGGCCTGCCGCCGGTCCTTCCTTCTTTGCGCAGGCCGCCGAGAGAACCAGGCCCGCCGCGAGGCCGATCCAAAAAAGCCTTTTCATGGACACCTCCCGGAATCGAAAAAGCGCTTATGATTTGACGGCCCAAGCTTAAGCGGTTTATAATCCGGTGTCAATGATACCGTAGAGAATCTTTTTCGGCGACGTCGGGTGATGAGAGCGTTGAGAGGAGAATGGCTGGCATGAGTGCTTTTCTGGACCATCTCTCGTGTCGGGTTCTGCTCTGCGACGGCGGCATGGGGACGATGCTTTATGCCAAAGGGATCTATTTCAATTCGTGTTTCGACGAACTGAACTTGACCAACGCCGGGCTGGTCCGGGGGGTCCATGCCGAATACGTCAAGGCCGGCGTCGACATCATCGAGACGAACACCTTCGGAGCGAACCGGTTCAAGCTGAAAAAATACGGCTTGGACGACAAGGTCGCTGCGATTAACCGGGCTGGCGTTGAGATTGCCAGGGGAGCCGCTGGCGCGGACATTCTTGTCGCCGGCTCTATTGGCCCGCTTGGCGTAAGTATAGAGCCCTGGGGCCCGACCTCGGCCGTGGATGCCGAAGCGGCGTTCGCCGAACAGGCAAAATCCCTCGCCGACGCAGGAGTCGACCTCTTTATATTGGAGACCTTCTCGGACCTGAACGAGATTCGGCTGGCCCTGGAAGCCGTCCGGAAGGTTGGAAAGGGACTTCCTGTCCAGGCCCAGATGACCATCCAAGAGAACGGAAACAGCCTTTACGGGACGACACCTGAGGTCTTCACCCGGAGGCTCGAGGAATGGAGGGCGGACGTCGTTGGCGTCAACTGCAGCGTCGGTCCGGCTGCCACTCTTGAATGCATTGAGAAAATGGCCGCGGTGACCTCGTTGCCTCTTTCCGCGATGCCCAACGCCGGCCTGCCCAGGCAGTTCGATGGAAGAAACATTTATCTCTGCTCTCCTGACTACATGGCCGAATATGCAAAGAGGTTCATCCTCGCGGGTGTCAAGGTCGTGGGCGGTTGCTGCGGGACGACACCGGCCCACATCAAGGCCATGCGGGGAGCCATCCGCGCCCTCCAGCCGCCGCGGAGACCGACCCTGGCAATCCCGTCTCAGGAAAAATCGGGACTGCCGGTTGAAGTCGTTCCCAAACGGGATCGTTCGGCGTTAGGAAGAAAACTCGAGGACGGTGAATTCGTCACCACGATCGAGATCGTCCCCCCCAGGGGCTATAATGCTTCTAAGGCTCTGGCCGCGGTCCGTGAGCTCGGAGAACGGGGAGTGGACGGCGTTAATATTCCGGATGGACCCAGGGCGAGCGCCCGCATGAGCTCGATGGCCCTGGCCTTCCTCTTGGTCGGGGAATCCCGGACAGAGCCCATTCTTCATTACACCTGCCGGGACCGGAATCTGTTGGGCATGCAGTCCGACCTTCTGGGCATCTATGCCCATGGGATTCGGAATCTTCTCATCATAACGGGCGACCCTCCGAAAATGGGCGATTATCCTGATGCGACGGCGGTGTTCGACGTCGACTCGATCGGCTTGACGCATGTCGTGAGTGCCCTCAATAGGGGCGTGGACATCGGCGGGAAGGAGATGGAAGGTCCCACCGGGTTCCTCATCGGAGTCGGAGCTAATCCCTGTGCCCTCAACCTGGACCTGGAAATCTCGCGTTTTGAGGCCAAGGTCCGGGCTGGGGCCGATTTTGCCGTAACCCAACCTGTCTTCGACGTCGGAAAGCTTAAGGATTTTCTCTCCCGGATCGCCGGTTTCCGTATCCCCCTCATTGCCGGCATCTGGCCTTTCTCAAGCCTGAGGAATGCCGAGTTCATGCGCAACGAAGTCCCCGGCGTCCACGTTCCCGACGAGGTCTTAGATAGAATGCGGCAGGCCCAGGAGAGGGGGCCGGAGGCCGCCAGGGAAGAAGGGGTCCGTATAGCTCGGGAAATTCTGACAGCCGTCAGGGGACTTGTCCAGGGCGTCCAGATCAGCCCCCCCCTCGGACGCTACGATCTTGCCCTGCGCGTCATCGAATAAACTTTTCCAGTTCGAGCGCCGCGTTCTCGGAGGCCCGGCCGTTTCCAAGGCCCTTTCTGATCCTCATGAATTCGGCCTTCATTTCAGCCCGAATCTCATCCGACCCGAGGACCTTGATCGTTTCCGCGGCGAGGTTTCCGGCCGTGAACTCTCCCTGGATGAGTTCAGGGATGACCGGTTTGCCGGCAAGGATGTTAACGATGCTGTAGTGACGGATCCTGACGAACCATCTCCCTGCCAGGTAGGTGAGGGGAGAGACCTTGTAGAAAGCGACCACGGGAGTGCCCAGCAACGCGGCTTCGAGGGTTGCCGTACCGCAGGCAGAAAGAACGATGTCTGCAGCCGCCATGGCGTTGTAACCGTCGCTGTCGATGATTCTCAGTCTCCGGATGCCGCCGGGGAATTCTTTTTCCAGTTCTTCCTTTTCTAGGCTCTCGGCCAGGACAAGGACGAACTCAGCCGAAACGGAACTTTGGATCCGGTCCACAGCCTCGGCGAGGATAGCCGCGTGGGATCTCAATTCGCTCTTTCGGCTTCCGGGCAGGAGAACGATGAGTTTCTTCCCCGGATCGAGCCCATGCCTGGCGAAGAATGCCTCCCGGGTCAAATCGGCCTTCACCCTTTCCAGGAGGGGGTGTCCGATGTAGGCGGCCGGGATTCCTTCGACCTTGTAAATCTCGTCTTCGAAGGGGAAAATCAGCATCATCCGGGCCACGTATTTCCGGACGGCTTTCAGCCGGCCTCGCCTCCAAGCCCAGACCGTGGGGCTGATATAGTAGAGGACCGGGATTCCCGCCTTTTTCAGTTTCCTGGCCAAACGGAGGTTGAAGTCTGGAGAATCGATGAGTACGGCCGCGGCGGGCCGACGGGAGACGGCTTGCCGGACGATATGCCTGAAGATCCGGCGGATGCGAGGGATATGCGAGATGACCTCGAAGATCCCCATTACGGCCAAATGCTCCATCGGGAAAAGGATCTCGACGCCCTCTGCGGACATCTGCCTTCCGCCGATGCCGAAGAAACGGGCCTCCGGATGGCGTTTTTTGAACTCGCGGATTAATCCCGCGCCGTATCTTTCTCCGGAGCTTTCGCCCGCCACGATCAGGATCGGGTTCACTTATTCCTCTTCTTGGCCGTAGATAACGATCTGGGGCGGATTCTTGGGGTCCTGGCCGTAGATGAAAAGCCACTTATCATAGCTGTCTTGACCATAATAGAGCTTAAAGGATTTTTTGGCCGAAGAGCTTACAACCCCCAGGACGAGGGGATTCCGAATTGAGGGAAGGACGCTCTCCGGAGCAACCAGGACCTTCTGGGCGCCCTCGCTTCCCGCTTGGCCCAGCTCTTCCAAAGGAAGGACGACATTCCACTCCCCGCTATCCGTCATGGGGTCCCTGTAAAGCTTCCGGATGAGCCTTTTCTCTTCGAGTTCCTTCAATGATGACGGGAACCTCCCTGGGGTCTTCATCTGGTATAGACGTATGGCCTCTATATACTGCCTGCCCCGGAAGATGAGCTCTGCCTCTTTTTCCCGTCTGAGCTCGGTCTGCAAAACAGGAACGGCCACCGTCAAGCCGATGATGAGGGCCAAAACAACCATCATCAGGATAATGAGAACATAGCCACGATCCGTGCGCACGGACTTCACCAAGTATTGTAGAGGGTTTTATCGAGGGCCCTCTGTTCCGATCCCGACCTGACATCAATGACACCGAGCGTCTCCGGCGGCGTGAGTTCGTCGGGGGAGGGAGTCTCTCGGACTTCGATCCAGGTCGTTGCGGAATTGGTCATGGGGTCCACAGGGATGGCCCGAAGGTATTTCTCATCGACGAGGGTTTGGAGGGATGCTGGATAGATCCGCTTGTCCTGATAATACTGGTCGATCAGCTTTCGGAACTGAAAGAGATCTTCCTTGAGGACGGCCTCACGAGCCCGCCTGGCCGTGTTTTGATATTGAGGCAGACCCAGGCCCACCAGGATGCCGATAATGGTTAAAACGATAATCATCTCGATTAGGGTGAACCCGGGCCGCCGGCCGCCTTGTCCTCTCATGACTTCCCTCACCAATCCCTATACCGTGAGCCGTCTAGAGCCTTGGCCTCGCTCTTCGTATAGACATCATAGACGTTCTCTTCCCCCCAAACATCGGAGTCGGGGTCGTCCTGGTAAGAGCGGAGTCCCCACTCGGCGGTCCCGGTCATTGGGTCTTTGGGGATCCGCCTCAGGAAGCGGATGATCTTTTTGGACGTTTTCCCGCCCTCTTCTTCGCTCTCCGAGGTTTCTTGGACTTCCACACCCTTGACAAGCGTCTCCAGGTCGGGGGGATAACCCTCGCTGTCCTCCTCGACCTGGATCTTCTTTTCGTCGGCCAGCTTCTTATAAGCGTCCAGGGCTTCACGGATCTCGCGAAGGGCCCGGCGGAGCTCAAGCTCCTTATCCCTTTGGATGGCGGTTTTGGCGATGGGCATGGCCGCCGTGGCCAGGATGGCCAGGACGGTCAGGGTCACGATCATTTCGATTAGAGTGAATCCCCGGCGGGCAGGAAGAACAAACCTCGTCCCGGCGGACATGTTTTTCAGTATCGGTTTCTGCGGCCCCTATCTTGGGAATGTTCTCTATAGGGTCTCCGGCCCCCATTATCGTGGGCCCGCCCCCCTTCGGGGCCGGCCGGCGGGGAATCGGGAGCCTCCAAGGCCTTCCGGCTTACCCGGACCTTGTTATCTTCATCGATGCTGATGCATTTGACTGTCAGTTCCTGCCCCAATTTGATGACGTCGTGGATGCTCTTGATCCTGTAGGGAGCGACTTCTGATATGTGGAGCAGGCCGACGACGTTGGGCAGGATCTCAATAAACGCTCCATACTCCTCCAGGCGGATGACCCGGCCGGTATAGATCTTGCCGACCTCGGCCTCGGCCGTGATGTCCCGGATCATCTGAATGGCCTTCTCGGCGGCGGTCACGTCCGGGGAGGCGACGGTGATCTTGCCGTCGTCCTCGATATCGATCTTGGCCCCGGTCGCAGCGACGATCTTCTTGATGACCTTGCCGGCCGGCCCGATGACCTCGCTAACTTTTTCGGGGTTTATATTAAGGGTGAAGATACGCGGCGCATAAGGCGAGATCTCCGGACGCGGCGCGGGCAAAGCTTCTTTCATCTTGGCCAGGACCTCAAGGCGGGCCTGCTTGGACTGGATGAAGGCTTCTTTCAGGAGCTGAGGCGTGACGGATGGGATTTTCAGGTCCATCTGAATGGCGGTCACCCCCTTCTCGCTTCCAACGACCTTGAAGTCCATATCCCCGAAGTGGTCTTCGAGGCCGGCGATGTCCGTGAGGATGGCATAACGATCGCCGTCCTTTATAAGGCCCATGGCGATTCCCCCCACAACCATCTTTAAGGGAGCTCCGGCGTCCATCAAGGCCAGGACCCCACCGCAGACGGTGGCCATGGAAGAGGAACCGTTGGACTCCAAGATGTCGGAGACGATGCGCACGGTATAGGGGAATGCTTCATCGTCCGGAATGGAGGGGAGGATGCCCTTTTCCGCCAGGGCTCCGTGCCCGATCTCCCGGCGGCCGGGGCCCCTTAAGAAGGATACCTCGCCGACTGAGAAGGGCGGAAAATTATAATGGAGCATAAACCGCTTCTTTGCCTCTTCGCCGAGCGTGTCCAGCCTCTGGGCGTCCTCGACTGTGCCGAGGGTCACCGTGGCCAGGCACTGGGTCTCGCCCCTGGTAAAAAGGGCTGAGCCGTGGGTCCTGGGCAGGAGACCGACTTCAATCGTGATGGGGCGGATCTCATTGAACCGGCGTCCGTCGGCCCTCTTCCCCTGGTTAAGGACGAGGTCCCGGACGAGCTTTTTCTCGAGGTCAAAGAAGATTTCCCTGGTCTCGGCGGCCTCGTCGACGTTCTCTTCGGGGATCTTCTCCAGAAGGGTGCAGAGGATTTGCTTGGAAGCCGCCTCGCTCTTTTTCTTGTCCTTGATCTGAATGGCCTCGAGAAGCGTTGCCGCGATTTCGGTCTCGATCTTGGCTTCAAGCTCCGCGTTTCTCGTCTTGGGCACGATCTCGCGCTTTTTGATGCTGAGCGTCGCGTAGAGGTCCTTCTGGACCTGGATGATCTTCTTGATCGTCTCGTGAGCCAGAGTGATGCCCTCGATGATCCTCTCTTCTTCCACTTCCCTGGCCCCCGCCTCGATCATGACGATCCCGTCCTCTGTGCCGACGATGGTCATCCCCAGGGGGCTCTGCCCGAGCTCCTTGGCGGTTGGATTGATGATGAACTCGTTGTCGACAAGGGCGACCTTAACCGTGCCGACGGGGGTCGTAAACGGGATGTCCGAGAAATAGAGGGCGGCCGAGGCGCCGATGATGCCCAACATATCGGGCTCGTTCTCCAGGTCGGCTGAAAGAAGGAGGCCTACGATTTGGGTATCGAAGAAATAGCCGTCGGGAAATAGAGACCGGATCGGCCGATCGATCATCCGGGCGGTAAGGATCTCGCGTTCGGACGGCCTTCCTTCCCGTTTAAAAAAGCCGCCGGGGATCTTGCCCGCGGCATACGTGTTCTCCCTGTAATCGACGATCAGGGGGAGGAACGGTTTCGATTCTTTCGCGTCCTTTTTGGATGTGGCCGTGACCAGCATGATCGTATCGCCGTAGCGGACAAGGGCGGAGCCGTCAGCCTGTTTGGCGACTTTGCCTATTTCGATGGACAGGGTCCTTTTATTGATTTCAAGACTTATGGTGTGAGACATTGTGAATCCCTATGCGGCCGGAAGCCTACTTCCTGAGCCCCAGCTTTTGAATGAGCTTTTCGTAGCGATCAAATTCCTTTTTCTTAAGGTATTCCAGGAGTCTCTTCCTCCGGCCAACCAGCTTCATCAATCCCGAACGGGAAGAATGGTCTTGCTTATGGGTGGCAAAATGCTTAATGAGGATATTGATCCTTTCGGTAAGAAGGGCGATCTGGATCTCCGGCGAGCCCGAATCCTCGGGGCGTGCCTGGTTGTCCTTGATAATCTTCGTTTTTGTTTCTTTGCTCAGCACGCGCATGTTCTCCTTTTTTCGGCTCATATGATATCAGAACGGCTAAAGAATGTAAATTTCTATTTTTCGCGCCCCGCAGGGGTCGGAAGGGCTTTCCGCAGGACCGGGAGGGGATCGAAACTCAGGCAGACAGGGACTTTTTCCTAAGGAGGAGCTGCTTGGCGTACTTAGACGTCAGGCCTCCCTGTTTTTCTTTAACTTCGGCCAGCTTGGCCTCAATTTCTCCCAAAGTCATCCTGTTGATTTTTGTCGTTTTAGGAGCAGAATCCCCGGCGGTTTGAGCTTCGCCTTCTGCCGGATGCTTGGTTTTCTTCTCTTCGGCCATGATTCAATCCTTTCTAATTCACTCCAATTTAGCAGAAAGGCCTGTCCGTGGCAAGTTGTCCCGGCAATCTTGGCTTTCTTAGGGAAGCATCTTTTCGTGTGAGAAGGAATTCAGGCTCGGGGCGCGCCCTCCGT
>CAZJBD010000055.1:0-14038 GCA_964544265.1 uncultured Eubacteriales bacterium | reverse complement strand
CTGCGCCTCGACCTGTTTGTTCTGGCCGGAGTGCTGTCGTTGGTCGCGGCGGCCCTCCCCGTCGTCTACCAATCGCTCAAGGCCGCCATCGCCGACCCCGTAGAGCCCCTACGCTACGAATAGCACGAGTGTCGGTGTCCCGTGCTCCTACTGCCGGTTAAAGGTCAGGCTGAGCCACCTCTCAAAGGCCGTGTCTGGGATCAGATGCCGCTCTCATCACCGCCCGGTTGGTGCGCATCTGGATGATCAAGAGGACGACGCAGCAGAGGTTGGCGAAGCCAAGGGCATAGACGAAGAAGATCTCCGGCCGCCCGAGGATCGCGGACACCATGATCACGAAGATGTAAGAGGAGGATCCGACCAGGGACCAGGCCGGAAGAAGCCGCCGGTTGGCCCGGAAATACGCCTCGCGGTCGTAGGGGATCGCCGTCCGGGCCCGAGCCAGCTGGGTCTTGAGATAGCCGAGGTAAACCCAGATGATCCAGCGGTCCAGGCTGCGCGGTTTCTGCTGCTTCAAACGCGCCAGCTCGGCCGAGAATTTCTCAAAATCGGCCCGGGGGGAATTGGACTTGCCCAGGCCGTGGCAGAGGAATTCCATCCGGAAGTAGTCGATCAGGATGGAATGCAGGATCATGAAGAAAGCGGCCGGCCCCACCAGGAGCCAGGGAGAGACGGGAAGCTCGAAGCCTCCCTTGAGAAGCCCGGCCAGCATCCCGATCATCACGGCCGAGGCGTTGACATAGTCGATGATCCCGTCGATGATGCGGCCGGTCAAGGTCCCGGCGTTCTTGATCCGGGCCAGCATGCCGTCGCTGCAGTCTATGACCCGGGTTAATCCGTAAAGGACTCCGGCGGCCAGGAAGCCGTCTCGCGTGCCGCGGGAGAACAGGATTCCGCTTCCGATCCCGAAGAGCATGGAAAAAGCCGAGAGCTGGTTGGGAGTGACCGGAAGCCGGCGAACGAGCTGGAGGACGATAAAGGCGAGGGGGCGGAAGAGCAGGAGGTCGAGCCGTTCTTCTACGATGGGATCTTTGAGCGTTTTGCGGAATTCGTCGAGAAGCTTCATGGTAGGGAGCATAGATTCTATCATTCGGCACGCCCGGGGAAAAGCCAAATTACGGGCGATTGCGAGCGAATGCGGGCGGTCGCGGGCGCGGCGTCCTCCCCTCCCTCGCGCTTGGCCCCAAGACGGCCTGCCAGAAGAGGACAAGCGGCCAATTGACATCCCGCGAGACCGGCGATACACTTTCGACCGAAAAGGCGAAATCCTCCGGTCAGCACGGATTGAAGGGAAAGGAAACCCATGCCAAGCATCGTTTACGTCGGCATGAGCGCCGACCTGGTCCATCCCGGCCACCTCAACATCCTGAGAAAGGCCGAAGAGCTGGGGGAAGTCGTCGTCGGCCTGCTGACGGATGAGGCCATCGCCTCCTATAAGCGGTTGCCCTTCATGACCTACGAGCAGCGGCGCGAAGTCGTCGCCAGCATCAAGGGCGTGAGCCGGGTCATCCCCCAGGCCACCCTGGACTATGTCCCCAATCTGCGGGCTCTGCGGCCCGCCTTCGTAGTCCATGGGGACGATTGGAGGAACGGCGTCCAGGCCGGCATCCGCCAGCGGGTCATCGACGCCTTGGCCGAGTGGGGCGGGGAGCTCGTCGAAGTCCCCTACACGAAAAACATCTCGTCCACCCAGCTGAACAGCGCCCTAAGGGAGGTCGGGACCACCCCCTCCATCCGGCTGCAGTCGCTCCGGCGCCTGCTTCACGTCAAGAAGATTGTGCGCCTGATGGAGATCCACAACGGACTGACCGGCCTGATCGTCGAGAACATCCATGTCGACACGCCGGACGGCCGCCGGGAGTTCGACGGCATGTGGGCCAGCAGCCTGACGGATTCGACGGGGAAAGGAAAGCCCGACATCGAGGCGGTAGACTTTTCCGCACGCCTGATAACGCTCAACGACGTCCTCGAGGTCACCACCAAGCCGATCGTCTATGACGGAGATACCGGGGGCAAGACCGAGCACTTCGCCTTCACGGTTCGAACCCTGGAGCGCCTGGGGATCTCCGCCGTGATCATCGAGGACAAGAGGGGGCTGAAGAGAAACTCTCTGTTCGGCATCGAAGTCGACCAGACCCAGGACGACGTCGAGAGCTTCTGCCTAAAGATCAAGAGGGGCAAGGAATCCCAGGCCACCCGCGAGTTCATGATCATCGCCCGCATCGAAAGCCTGATCCTTAAGAAGGGGGTGGCCGACGCCTTCGAGCGGGCCCAGGCCTACCTGCAGGCCGGCGCCGACGGCATCATGATCCACAGCCGTGAGAAGAGCCCGGACGAGGTCTTCGAGTTCTGCCGGCTCTACAACACGCTGGACAACCGCATGCCCCTCGTCGCCGTCCCCTCCAGCTACAACAGGGTCACCGAGGAGGAGCTGGCGGCCAACGGCGTCAACATCGTCATCTATGGCAACCAGCTGATCCGCAGCGCCTACCCGGCCATGATCAAGACGGCCAAGTCCATCCTCGAGCACCATCGATCGGCCGAGGCCGACGCCCAGATGATGTCCATCAAGGAGATCCTCGAGTTGATCCCCGGGGGGAAGTGATGATCGGCGCCGAGGCGTTCTTCGAAGCCCTGGGTCGGAGAGGCATCCGTTTCTTCGCCGGGGTGCCGGATTCCCTGCTCAAGGATTTCTGCGGCTGCCTGGACGAGCGGTGTCCGCCGACAAATAACATCATCACCGCCAACGAAGGCAACGCCGTCGCCCTGGCCGCCGGCTATCATCTAGCGACCGGCGAGGTCGGGGCGGTCTACATGCAGAACTCCGGGCTGGGCAACGCCGTCAACCCGCTGACATCCCTAACCGATCCCGAGGTCTACCGGATCCCCCTGCTGCTGATCATCGGATGGCGCGGCGAGCCGGGCGTCAAAGACGAGCCCCAGCACGTCAAGCAGGGACGGATCACCCCGGCCCAACTGAACGTGCTCGAAATCCCCTATTGGACCTTGGATAAGAACAGCGACCTGGAGCCGCTGCTGGACGAGGTGTTTCGGACGCTCGGCGCGAGACGGACGCCCGTGGCCCTGCTCGTCCGCAAGGGGGCCCTGGCTCCCTCCCCCAAGACGAAGAAGAAGGTCGAGGATTCGTCACTCAAGCGGGAAGAGGCCCTTCGCCTGATCCTGGCCCTGGCCGGCCCGGGCGATCTGGTCGTGTCGACCACCGGTAAGACCTCACGCGAAGTCTACGAGCTGCGCGTCGAACGGGGCGAGGAGCAGCGCGACTTCCTGACAGTAGGCTCCATGGGCCACACATCCTCCATCGCCCTCGGCGTGGCCCTGGGCAACCCCGCCCGCCGGGTGATCTGCCTGGACGGGGACGGATCCCTGCTGATGCATATGGGCGCCATGCCCATCATCGGCAGCCTGCGGCCCGCGAACCTGGTCCATGTCCTGTTGAACAACGCGGCCCACGAATCCGTCGGCGGGCAGCCCACCGTGGCTGGGGGGATCGATTTCGCGGCCGTTTCCCGAGCCTGCGGATATCGGGAGTATCGACAGGCTGCTGATCTCGCAGGCTTGGAGCAGGCCTGGAGGGCCGTCGAGGGACGCCCGGGGCCCGTGCTGCTCGAAGTCCGCATCTGCACCGGATCCCGAAGCGATCTGGGCAGGCCGAAGAGCACGCCCGAGCAGAACAAAGCTGCTTTCATGGAGCGGGCCCGGACCAAGTAAGGCCGCGGCTTCCTATCGTCTTGGACGATTTCCGTATGAGATTTTTTTAACCGAAAGGCGTCTTCTTTTATATCGGAATCTTAAAGGGGAGTACATGGCCGAACAGCTCGATGTTGTAGGGAATTGGACTGAAATTAAGCTTGCAATCATCGAAGAATATGCCAAGGCATATGCAAAGATACTAGAAAGACAATCCCATATTCGCCATTTTGCCTATATTGATGCATTTGCGGGCGCAGGAACAATTGTCTCCAGGGATACCGGAGAAGAAATACCGGGCAGTCCGGCCGTCGTCCTGGATATCAAGCCGGGTTTTAATCATTATCATCTCATCGAAATAGACAAATCCCGTGCGAAAAAGCTGCGCATGCTTACTGCTTCAAGAAATGATGTGTCCGTCTATGAAGGAGACTGCAACTCTATCTTGATAAAAGAGGTTTTTCCCAACTGCCGATACGAAGAATTCCGGCGGGCATTATGTATCTTTGATCCATACGGACTCAATCCGAATTGGTCCGTCGTTGAAACTGCGGGCAAGATGCGCAGCATAGAGATCATTCTCAATTTCATGATCATGGACGCAAATCGAAATGTGCTTTGGTCCAATCCGGAGAAGGTTATGCCCAAACAAATAAAGCGCATGAACGTATTTTGGGGAGACGATTCCTGGCGCCAAGTCGCTTATGAATCGCGGCGGGGGCTTTTTGGTGATATGATAGAAAAAAGGGCAAATGCCGACATAATCCAGGCTTACAGGAACAGGCTGAAGGAGAAAGCCGGTTTTGAATACGTCCCGGAACCCATGCCGATGAAAAATTTAAAGGGGATGCCTATCTATTATTTATTCTTCGCTTCGCATAATAGAACCGGAGACAAAATCGCAAGCTCAATTTTTCATAAATACCGTGCCCTAGGATATTAATATGGCGTTTGAAACTGCGATTGAGTGGACGGAATCAACCTGGAATCCGGTTACAGGATGTTCAAAGATAAGCTCGGGGTGCCTAAATTGTTATGCAGAACGGATGGCCAAGCGTCTCCAGGCCATGGGCGTCCCGAGTTACTCTAAGGGATTTTCGGTCGCCCTTCATGAAGAGGCTCTTGAACTACCTCTCAGATGGCGAAAGCCAAGGACGATATTCGTTAATTCCATGAGCGATCTTTTTCATGAAAGCGTTCCAGATTCGTTCATCAATCAGGTCTTTAGCGCCATGAATAAGACGCGTCAGCATCGATACCAAATTCTCACGAAGAGATCCGAACGCCTCAAACGCTTAGCCCCTTTCCTGCCGTGGGTTGAGCAAATTTGGATGGGTGTTACGGTCGAGGAAGACAAATACATTCATCGCGTTGATGATCTTCGTGAAATCCCCGCGTCTATTAAGTTCGTTTCCTTGGAGCCGTTGCTCGGGCCGATCCCGAGTCTCTCTCTTGAGGGCATCGATTGGATTATCGTTGGTGGGGAGTCAGGACCCCGTGCACGTCCACTTAATGAGGATTGGGTTCTGGAAATCAAAGAGAAATGTCAGAAGGCGAATGTGCCGTTTTTTTTCAAACAATGGGGCGGCGTCAATAAAAAGAAAGCCGGGCGCTTTCTCGAGGGCCGAGTCTGGGATCAGATGCCGAATTTTTGAAGAATGAAGCAACGCGAATGTAAGAGTCTTGTTGGCCCGTTACTTTTTTATGCGTTTGCCGCCAAACGCATGAATAGTCCTGGTTCCAGCTATGCATTTACCCCACTGTTCGGTGCCCTTTGGGATATACAATTCGTCTCCCGGCTTCAATATGATCTTTTTTTCGTTTAAGTGAGCGGTATATTCTCCACTCACGCAAACCATATATTCATCAAAAGGATGGGAGTGTTTTTTGGAAATCCTGTCAGCATGGCACTCCCAAAAAGCGATTTGTGTTTCGTCTGCCCCTTGAAAATAATACCCCTCGATGTCAGCAGTGTTTTGCTGTGATGCATCGACCTTATTTATTGGGTTTTTCATAAAATCTGGAAAAGATTTCATAGTCAAAAGACTAATCATCGCCTGGGGACTTGTCAAGATAGGAAGCGGCGGAATACGAGGGACGTTTTGAGAAGGATCATGGCTTTATCCGCCCGATTATCAATGAGATAAATTCCAGAGAATACCCTCCACCACTCCCATTATGATAATGAGGATGGCGATGGACCCGACAATTACAGCCGATAGCACAACGGCTGAGCGATCTTTGAACTTAACCAGGCTGACTAGCCCTGTAACGAAAACGGCAATTCCTGCGATCATCGCGCCCGTTCCCACCGCGACGGCAATCAGGGTTCCTGGTCGCCATCCCGCAACATTCATGCCATAGATAATCGCTGCAAAAAGCACAACGAAAACGACCGACAATCCGCCTGCCCATATTCCAAGCTTTGTTTTCGGCATCATTTTCCTCCCCTATTATCCCGTCTAGTGTCCCGTCTCATAATTTCCTTATCTAAGTCCTCCGTAGAGACGGAACACTTCCAGGGGGAAGTCAAGCTCCCCCCTCGGCGCTTCGCTGACCCCCTGAGGGGGGCCACGCCGCCCCCCTCAAACTCCCCGGCGGTTGTGCGTCTTTCTTGATCAGGAAAATGCCAAAGAACTTACGAGACGCACAACTAGTCGCCACTAGGAAGGATAAGACGTACCTCGGGAAATGGCAAGGATAAAAAAAACTGGTTTGTAGGATATTCCTACATTATCTTGACAATTTATCTAACATCCATATAATTGATGTCCAGGAGAAAAAACATGACTTCACTGGGTCAAAGAATCAAACAAATACGGAAGTCTCTCGGATTGAGCCAACAGGCCCTGGCTGAGAAACTGGGTATTTCCCGACCGTCTATATCACAGATAGAGAATGGAGAGAGGAAGGTGTGCGCCGAGGAGCTCAAGAAGTTAGCGGAAATCTTTAATCTGTCTGTGGATGCGCTGATCGATTCAGATAAAGAGCCGCAAATCGTGATCAGAGAGAGCCGGGAAGCCTATGGACCCGAACCCGCATCCCGGATGAGAATCAACGTCCCGCAGAAAAACCTCCACAAGTTCAAGGAAGTGCTGCTCTATATCCTGAACAAGGTTGGAGCAAAACCCGCGATTGGCGAGACGGTCCTTTACAAACTCCTCTATTTCATCGATTTTGACTATTACGAGAAATATGAGGAGCAGCTCATCGGGGCCACGTACCTGAAAAATAAGTATGGGCCGACGCCCCTTGAATTTAGGAAAATCGTGGACCAAATGATGGCCAAGGCGGAAATCATCGAAATTAAGGATAAGTATTTCGCGTACCCTCAAAGAAAATATCTTCCTCTGAGAAAGCCGCACCTGGGAATTCTGAAAGGCAACGAGATAGAGGTCATTAATGATGTCCTGGACAGGTTGTCCGAGATGAACGCGCGTCAAATCAGCGATTATTCCCATCACGATGTTCCCTGGCTGACCACCGAGGACGGCAAGGTCATTGAATACGAGGCGGCGTTTTACAGGACGCCGCCTTATTCTGTCCGGGAATATGATGACGCCGTTTAAAGAAATCATCCTATTGGCAGATTTCGAGCGGGACGCAAAGAGGCTCACAAAGAGGTTCCGGACGCTCGAGGGGGATCTGGAAAATTTCATCAAGACGGAGCTCACCCTCTTTCATAAGCACAGAATTGATAACAAGGGCGTTGTGCAGATCGCTGGCCTTGGCTTTCAAAGCCCGAAGGTTTATAAAGCCCGAAAGTTTGCCTGCCGGGCTCTTAAAGGAAAAGGCGTCCAGTCCGGAATTCGGGTGATTTACGCGTATTTCGAGCAAACAGACCGGATTGAACTGATAGAGATCTACTATAAGGGCGATAAAGAGAACGAAGATAGAGAGAGAATCATAGGGCGATACGGGTGAGCGCATCCTCCAAAGTGCTGCTCTCTGGCTAATGCTAAATGGATCGAGCTCGCCGTAAATGTAGATGATCCGGTCCTCGTGGTATTGGAGAAAGTGGCAGGGCTGGGCTAAGAGCCCGACTTTTCAACAGCCCAGGCGATATATTCTTTTAACTGACTGGCCTAGAAATAAGGCAGCAATGTAACAATGTCAATGGTATTTTTCCTTCCGCGTGTATCATTGTCAAGGATACTTATTATCCTGTCTGTTTTAATGAATTGCCTTACTGCCTGTTCAGCGTTAAGCCCAGCCACCTCTCGAGGGTTGAATAGAAAAGCTCCTTCTGCTCGGGTGAAAAATCTTTGACCCGTGACCCATGATGACCATTCTTGACGACGAACTTGAGCGCATCCGTCCGGCCGATCAACTGGATTGCGGTGGCTGACCAGGGATCGAGCTCGCCGTAGATGTAGATGATCCGGTCCCCGTGGTATTGGAGAAAGTGATAAACGTCAGCCATGGGCACGGGGTCATAAACAATTTTGGCCCCGGCCGGACAGAGGACCTGATTGGTCGGGTTTTTCAGGGTCTTCATATGGGCCTTAAGATCCGTGATGTCGTAATTGTAGTAGCCGATTTCGGTGAAGGCCTGATACTGGAAAGGCTCGAACGTCTTTTTGCCCTGGTCTGAATAGAAAAATATCGCGTTTATCTTGGCCAGATGCTCGAAGAGCTTCTCCTTGGGAGCGTCCTGCGCGGGAATGTCCTCCGGCTTCACAGTGCCGAACTGCCAGAAGGCGAATGGGTATTCCAGAATCCCATACTCGTAGGCTTCCGAAAGCCCCATGGAGAATGTCAACTTATCCTTTTCAGCCTTGCTCCTGACCAGGGGCAGAATCTCGTCCTCCCTCTTAAACATGGCGATTTGAAAGTCCTTGATCCGCGCCCGGGCCGCCTCATCACCCACCGTATCGAGAAAGTGGTAGAGCCGGGGGTCTTCCTGGGCGATGTTGATCGGCGCGACATAGGGCACGCTGGCGTCGACGTCTTCGGGATAGAACGTCTTATAAAATAGAGTCGTCTGTCCGCCCTTGCTCCCGCCCGTGCTCACCCATTTTCCGGGATAAAGCGTCTTCAGCGCCGTCACGATGGCGTGGAGGTCGTCGGCGGATTGCCGGATGTTCAAATATTCCCAGGTCACGGGGACGGGAACCGAACGTCCGAAAAAGCGATGCTCGACAGTGACCTGATTGCCGCCCAGAACATGGGTCAACTCCCCTGGCCTGGCCCCGAAGGCGGCGTATCCCGACGTCTCAAGGACGACGGGCTTGGCGTAGTCGGCGTGGGAAACGAAGAATCTCTGCCGGAACTTTATCCCCTGGGGGTTCCGGTGATCGAGCGGCTGCTCGAACATGAGCTCATAGGCTTCCTTAAAAAGCTTCTCGTCGAAGCGGGCCTCCTTGGCTTCGACGACTCCGGGCAGGGCCTTGAGCCGGACGAGCAATTCGGATTCCGGCTTCGGAGCTTGCGGGTAGGCCGCCGGGATAAGGAGGGCAAGGAAAAGCAGGACGGAGACGGTTCGAATTCTCTTGGGCATGGTTCACCTCCGAACGCGATGCCCCATGCTATCTCCGCCAGAACGTCAATGTCAACTTGGAATCAAGATGATCAAGCGGCCGACGAGACCGCGGCGTCCGACATCCATCATCCAGACTCCATAGGTGATGAACGTCTCCCGGAGTCCGAAGAGCATGCAAAAAATAAGGACAGGGGCGGCCAGAAGCCCCAAGAAAAGATAGACAACAACGAGAATGGCGCAGCACATCGGGTGGCCCGATTATAACACAGCCCGGAATCCGCGAATCTGCACTCGCGTCCGCTTAGGAAACCGACTCGAACACGAGGAAAGGACGATTGCGGCCAAAAATGGACGCCTAATAGTTTTTTACCCTACAATATATTGACTCAGGCGATAATGTAGGGTAAAAATATTCTATGCATGACTTGAAGGACGCCCAGAAAGAAAACGTCGAGTTCTTGCAGGAAGAAGAAAGGACGATTGCGGCCCGCCTGGCCCTTCTGCCCAAAGGCCGAATCCGACTGAAAAAAATCGGAGATGAGGCCTATTATTACCTTCAATATCGTAAGAACCGGAAGGTGAAAACAGATTATATCGGCAAAGAAATCCCCGCCTTGCTCCGTGACAGTCTAGCCGAGCGAAACCGTTTGCAGAAAGAATTGCGCCGCGTCCGGGAAGGATTGAGGCTCTTAAGGTCGGGTCGAACGCCCACGGCAGACCTGGCCGATCCGTTGCTCGCGATCTTGCGCAAAATGACCGAAAAAGGGTTGTGGGATGCCGGATTAGAAATCATTGGCAGCTGGTGTTTTCTGCTTTACCAGCGATATTTGCCCATGAAGAAATATCCGATCAGAACCGAAGACCTCGATATCCTCGTGCCTTGGCCTTACAAAGGGAAGCCTTATGATCTTGCCGCTTATTTGCAGCGCTTGGGCTTCAGCCAGAACTTCCATCCGGATGGTTCCATGTTCTTCACCGGAAACCGTATGAAAATAGAATTCTTGACTCGAGAACGAAGAGAGACAGCCCAACCTCAGCGCTATGTGAAACAAATTGCCGTCACCCCACAGGGATTGAGATTTCTGGACATTCTGTTCGTCGAGCCGATAGTCTTGAAAATCGACCGAGGTATTCGCGCCAAGGTCCCACATCCCTCTTCCTTCCTTCTCCACAAATTGATCATTGCCGCGCGTCCCGAGCGGCGCAACAAGAAGGAAAAAGATATTCGCCAGGCCGTCTATACGGCCAATTACGTGCTCGCCGAAGAATCGGAGACCGCCAAGTTGGTCCAGCTTTGGGAGGGACTTCCGAGAAGATGGAAAGCAAGGATAAAAAGATCGTTGTCCCGGGCTATGGATATAGTGCCTCTGGAAAAGGGCATAATCGAGAGGCTGCAGTATCTTCTTGTATGAACTACGCTATAAGATGTTTAAAAACAACCTGAAAATCGCCCTGCGAAACATCCGCCGTCACAAAATCCACTCATTTATCAACATCACCGGCCTGGCCGTAGGCGTTGCCTGCTCGCTGCTGATTTTCCTTTGGGTCCGCGACGAACTCGGCGTCAACGGATTCCACAAGAACGGAAATGATATCTACCGCGTCTTCCAGGACATCAAGTTTTCCGGCCGGGAGGCGACCGTCGCCATCACCCAAGGGCCGCTCGGGCCTTCGCTCCTCGGCACCGTGCCTGAAATCATCGACATGGTCCGCATAGGCCGGACCGACATGAAGCTCCGGGGCCGGACAAGATTCTTCGACGAAACGCTGGGGATGGCCGACGGCTCATTCTTCACCATGTTTTCTTTCCCTCTGGTTAAAGGCGACCCGGCCCGGGCCCTCGCCGATCCCCGCTCGATCGTCCTCTCCGAAGACATGGCCCGGAAATATTTCCCGGGCGAGGATCCGGTCGGCCGAACGCTTGAGGCGCCGGGCTCCATCGATTTTCAGGTAACCGGGGTGATGAAGAATATCCCCAAGAATTCCAGTATCCGCTTCGATTTCCTCGTCCCCTTCGTCTTCGGACGGGAATTGGGATTCCCCATCGACCAGTGGGATGACAGCCGGTTCACGACCTTCGTCCAGCTGCGGAATGGGGTCTCGGCGGACACGGTCATCGCCAAGATCTCGGACCATCTAAAGGGGAAGCCGACCATGGAGCAAGGGGGCCGGCTCAACCTTCAGCCGCTCTCGAGGATTTACCTCCACCCCGGGATGGAAGGCGAGCAGTTCCCTCAGGGCGACATTCGCAACGTGCGGATCTTTGCCCTGGCGGCTCTGTTCATTCTGCTCATTGCGTGCATAAATTTCATGAACCTGACGACCGCCCGCTCGGCCAATCGGGCCAGGGAAGTGGGTTTGCGCAAGGTCTTGGGCGCCCAACGAGGCCAGCTCATCAGGCAATTCTACGGCGAATGCCTGATTCTCACCGGCGTTTCGTTCCTCCTCGCCCTCCTTGGGATCGGATTCCTTCTCCATCCTTTCAATTCGCTCGCCGCCAAGGAACTTTCGCTGGGGCTTTTCGGCAATTTTCGGACGCTGGCCGGACTCATCGGCCTGATCCTTCTTACGGGACTCCTCGCCGGGAGCTACCCGGCTCTTTTTCTATCCAAATTCCTGCCGGCCAGGGTCCTGGGGGGGACTCTATCCACGGGCTCCAGGGGCCAGGCTTTCCGCAAGGTTTTGGTCGTCCTCCAATTCTCCATAACCAGTCTCCTTCTCATCTGCACGCTTTTTGTCCGAGACCAGCTCAATTTCATGAGAAACTACAATACGGGATACGACAGGGATCAAATTCTCACGGTTAGGATGAGCGACGAGATACGGCCCAAATACGAGGCGGTCCGGGCGGAGATCCTCCGCGACCCGGACGTCCTGGGCGTTACGGCCTCGGCGAACATCCCCACCCGAGGATACTTTTATACCAATACCCTCTGGGAATGGGCCGGAAAGAATCCCCGGGAGGAGATTCTGATCCGGGGGACTTGCGCCGACCTGGGCTTTTTCGACCTGCTGGGCATCCCGATTCTCCAAGGGCGGGATTTCATCCGGACCGAAAACCTGGCTGATACGCAGTGGATTATCAACGAGGAAGCGGCCCGGATCATGGGCTTCAAGGATCCTCTGGGCCGGTCTTTGTCCCAGGCGGAGGTAACCGGGACCATCGTCGGAGTGGTGAAAAACTACAATTTCGCCCTGTTGCGCCAAAAGATCGACCCCCTGGTTATCGGATACTACCCCCCGTTGAATCTGAACCTTCTGGCCAAGATACGCCCGGGGAAGACCGCGGACGCTGTCCGCCGCATCGAGACAATCTGGAAAAAGTTCGCGCCCCAGGACGAATTCCGTTTCGGCTTTCTCGATGAAGCCGTGGACGCACTCTACCGGTCCGAAGAGCGGGTCGGCTCAATCCTCAGGTATTTCTCGATCCTGGCCGTTCTCGTATCCTGCCTCGGCCTGTTCGGACTCGCCGCCTTCATGGCCGAACAGAGAACGAAGGAAATCGGAATCCGCAAGGTCCTGGGCGCCTCGACGTCGCGGATCGTCTGTCTCTTTTCCCTTGAATTCGCCCTCTGGGTCGTCGCGGCGAACGCGATCGCCTGGCCGGCAGCATATTATTTCGTTCAAAGATGGCTTCGAGGCTACGCTTACCGGATAACGATGGGCTTCGGACCTTACCTTTTCGCCGCTTCGCTCGCCCTGATCATCGCCCTGGCAGCGGTAAGCTATCACTTGATCCGCGCGGCTCGCGAGAATCCGGCCCAAACCTTGAAATATGAATGATGGGAAAAATAGCCGTCCGTTTGTTAACTTAAAGACTCGCAGGGGCGTAAGAAGGGAGGACCGGGAAGCGTGAATGCATCCCGGCCGGACTCAGAAAGGAGTCAGGCATGAATCATCGTGTCCTCGCCGCCGCCGCAGCCCTCCTGGCCGCCGGATCGATACTCGCGTCCGCCCAGGAAACCGGACCCGAATACCGTTATTTCGATTCCGCCGGGGTCCGGATCGCCTTCATGGAAAAAGGCCAAGGCGAACCCATCATCCTTCTCCACGCCGCCATGGCCGAAAACCACCGGACCATCGCCATGGACCTTCGCGGACACGGAAAAAGCGAAGGTGCCGGCCACAAGACGCCGACGAAGAGCTAAAAAGGAGTCTAATATGGAAAATCCCGTAACTCTTATTTTTGTGTTTGCTTCTATGTTTCTCTTTTACGGATGGGTCGCCTGGATCATCCTGGAATGGCGAAGGCTGACCCGGAAAACCCAACTCCACAAAGCCCTGATCGAGCGTTTTGCCTCTTCCGGGGAACTCCAGACGTTTCTCGTCTCGGAGAGCGGAGACCGCCTGTTCAAATCCCTGTCCATGGGCGCCCTGTCTCCGAAGGATAAGATCCTGAATTCATTCAGCCGCGGCCTCATCGTTGCCCTTCTCGGGATCTCGCTGCTCATCGTCAGCTTCGTCGTTCCTGACCTTCCTGAACAGGCATCGTTCTTCCTTGCCGCAGGGATCATCGTCATCGCTCTCGGGGTGGGGCTTCTCCTTTCCGGCCTTCTCTCCATGAGAATAGGCAGGAAGTGGGGTTTGTTCGAAAAGTGACGTTTGGTTTGGCCCGGTCCTCTGGGGAATGAACGAACTCGGCTGTCGAATCCGGGATGACGCCTTCGAGGCGTTCTACGGCCGGACCGCTCCGGCTCTCTGGGGATATGTCGCGCGCACCTGCAACGACTCCGCCCTCGCCGACGATATCGTCCAGGAAACGTTCCTGCGCTATTTAGACAATGTCCGGCCGGAACTGCCGGAGCGGCTGCAAAAGGCATTCGTTTATAAGATCGCTTCCCGTCTCCT
>CAZJBD010000054.1:0-14327 GCA_964544265.1 uncultured Eubacteriales bacterium | reverse complement strand
CAGTATCCATACGGCGCGGTATACCCGCCGAGGCGCATCCAGCCCGGCAGGCCGGTAGCATAGAATATATGCCGCCATCCACGACCGCCGCCGCCGAATCCGCGGCCCCGTCCGAAACCCATCCCGAAGCCCCGCCCCGAAACAGGATTCGCGCATCCCGGCATTCCAAACCCCGCGCAGTACCCGGCTGCGCGTCCGCTCATAGCGCCCATTCCGATGGGCCCGGTTCTGTCTCCTGATGGCATGATCACTGCCTCCTTTCTTGTTTTTATTCCCGCGTCATCGCGGTGCCGCACTTCGGGCACTGCTTCTGTAGGCAAGGCACTCCAACCCTATGCGGTTCGCGATGCCCGCATTTCGGACACAGGCAGGTGCCTCCAGCGCCCCCCGCAAGGGGACCGCCCATGCGACCTCGACCCTGTCCGCCTCGACCCTGCCCCTGTCCACCTAGACCCTGCCCGCCCCGGCCTTGCCCCTGTCTGCCGCCTGATCCCATTCCACTACGTCTTCTTCCGTTCATAAAATGTCCCTCCTGGTTGATACCCACCATCCCCCGGCGACGGCGGCGACCGCGCCTGCAGCAGCCTGGCATGGCGAAGTCGTCGCCTTCGAGGCCGCCGCTTAGCCAGGCTTGAATGACCTCGTTCAGGTCGCCGGCCACGAACGGGATCACGTGGACGCCGTAAGCGGCGACTATCTTATATAGAGGCCTGGAAATCGCGCCGCAAACCAACGTGCCGATGCCAAGCTCCGCCAGTCGAAGCGCCTTCCGGACCGGCATGTCTTCCTCAAGGACCTCCTCCGTTTCGGCAACGATTTGTCCCGACTCGGCCTCGGCAACGTGAATCCGCCGTGCGATGTCAAAGACCGGCGCAATCCGACGATCCCAATGCGCAAATGCCGCTTTCATCATTCGAGATCCTGATTTCATTCACCCACCCTTTAATAGCAATTTTAATGCCAACATCGAAGGGTTTTGTGGAATATGGTTAAGTCATTGATAAATAATAAGATTACTAAATTAGTGGGAGAACCGCAGAGGATTATAGAGTAGCGATGATGCTACTGTTATCTTCTGTAAAGGTAGCGTGATCGCTACCTTTTAGATCGTCCGTCCCGTTTGGGCAGGGAGATGCCCAGTTTTTTCATCCTGCGAAATAAAGTGGTCTTATGGATGCCCAACTCTTTTGCCGTCGCCAGACGGCTGAATGCGTTGTGTTCTAGGGCGGCGCGAATGACCTGAGCGTCGAGAATATCGTGAGCGGACCGGGCAGTAGAATCCAAGCTCCCGGCCACACGGCGGGCCGCCAGCTCCTCGGGCAGATGTTTGATGTCGATGAGCCCTTCGTCACAGAGAATGAAGGCGCGCTCGATGACGTTTTCCAATTCTCGGACGTTGCCCGGCCAGTCATGGGCCATGAGGAGAGAAAGGGCCTCTGTAGAGATCCCTTGAACGGACTTCATCTGCAGCCGATTGAAACGGGCGATGAACTGCTCCACGAGGAGGAGAATATCCTCTTTCCTTCGGCGCAGAGGAGGCAGCTCGATGCGCACGACATTCACACGATAGTAGAGATCCTCACGGAAAGCACCTCGGCGCACCTGCTTCGCCAGATCTTTGTTGGTGGCAACGATAATCCTCGCGTCCGTCCTCTCCGAACGGGTCGCCCCCAGCGGCTCGTAGGTCCGTTCCTGGAGCACTCGCAACAGGCGAACCTGTAAAGCGGGACTTACCTCGCTGATCTCGTCGAGGAAAATGGTCCCTCCTCCGGCTAAACCAAAACGGCCTGGTTTGTCCTTGTTCGCGCCTGTGAACGCTCCAGCTTTGTAACCAAAAAGCTCTGATTCCAGAAGGGTATCGGGCAAAGCGCCGCAGTTGACCGCTATGAACGGGCCCTTGCTGCGGCCACTGAGCGAATGGATCGTCCTGGCCACCAATTCCTTGCCGGTTCCCGTTTCTCCGAGGATAAGAGCCGTACTGGGGCTGGCGGCGATGGCGGGCAGGACCTCAAATACCCGCTGCATCAAAGGGCTCCGGCTTGTGAGATCGCCGACCTGGTATTTCCCCTCAAGCTCCCGACGCAGCTCCTCAACCTCGGAGAGGTCGCGAAAGGTCTCGGCGCCTCCGGTCACGTCTCCGGCCGCATCCCGCAGCACGGCGGTGGATACGCTGATAGGGATGCGGTTCCCGGCTGAGTCGATGATATATCCCGATTTGCCGATAACGGGCTTCCCCGTTTTAATTGTCCGCCGCAGGGCGCACTCCGCCTCGCACATGCTGGAACGGAATACTTCCGAGCATCGTTTCCCCACGGCCTCCCCGCGCGAAACCCCCGTAATCTCCTCAGCCGCCCGATTGAACGAGGTGATACGCCAATCCAATCCCACCGTGAAAACACCGTCAGAAATGCTTTCCAAAATGGCCTCGGTCGGGGCGATCGGCGAGCGAAGCGACTTTACTTCACGAGGCCCTTTCTTCCTATTTCGCAACGGTTTCATTGATTCCTTCAGGCTTTCCACAATAAGACTTTATCCGCCGGAGGTCAAATTCAACGCTCGCCGCCGCAGCCGAGTCTCCTGCAGCCAGAGCCATGTCGAAATTGTCCTCTAGCGAGTCCCCGCCTTTCCTTTTATAATGATTATATATATTTCTTCCTAAAGGAGCTCCCTATGAATAATAAGAGAGAAGCCCTGAAACAGATCATTAGGGATCTTCACGCGGGTACTCCGGTGAAGGACCTTCGGAAGAAATTCTCCGGCCTGATCAAAGACACGTCGCCGGAGGATATCGCCGACATGGAGAACGCCCTTATTCAGGAAGGCTTTCCCCCGGAGGAGATCCAACGGTTATGTGAAGTCCACGCCGAGGTGTTCGACAAATCCTTGAAAAAAGCCGGGAAACCGTCCAAAGTCCCCGGCCATCCCGTTTATTCCTACATGGAGGAAAACCGCGAGACCAAAGACCGGCTCAAAGATCTGAAGCGGGCCCTCAAGAAGCTCAAACACGGCGTGCCTGAGGCATCAGACGTTAGGCGCTTCTCCGACCTGTTCGCTGATTTCCGCGAGATTGAAAAACATTACGCGCGCAAAGAAAACCAGCTCTTCCCGGTCCTCGAATCAAAAGGGTTCACCGGCCCGACCAAGGTCATGTGGGGCAAGCACGATGAAATCCGGACCCACATCCGAAACGTCGGCGACCGCCTTGCGGCAAAGGATTGGGAGGGCCTGTCCGAGCCGTTCAAGACGCTCGCCTCGGCCGTTAAGAAGATGATCTTCCTCGAGGAAAAGATCCTTTATCCGACATCCGCCCGAAAGCTCGATGTTGCCGACTGGGTCCGCATCAAGAACGGCGAACCAGCCATCGGCTATGCCTGGATTAAGCCTTCCGATCTATGGGACGCAAAGCTGGCCAAAGCTAGAGTTCCCTTTGCCCCGCCGAGAGAGGCGGCATCCTCAGGCGAGACGGCCGCAACGTCCATCCGCCTGTCCGAGGGGCACCTCTCGCCCGAACAAGTCGACTTGATCCTCCGTCATCTTCCCGTGGATATCACTTTTGTCGACGAAAACGACACAGTCCTTTATTACTCCGAGGGAAAAGAGAGAATTTTCCCCAGAAGCCCGGCCATCATCGGGCGCAAAGTCCAGAACTGCCATCCCCCTAAAAGCCTTCACGTCGTCAATGACATCGTCCGGGCTTTCAAGGAGGGGACCAAGGACGTCGCCGAATTCTGGATTCAGCGGCCAAATGGCCCGTTCGTCCATATCCGTTATTTTGCAGTCCGCGACGCCGAAGGAAAATATCGGGGTGTTATCGAGTTCACCCAGGAGATTTCCCGTCTGCGAGTCCTCGAGGGCGAGCGGCGTCTTCTGGATTGGTGACCGCATGAATTGACATCTCTCATCGGTCGCAGTATATTTTTGTGCACTGGAGGGGAAAAATGAAGAGGCAAATTCTCGCGCTGTTCCTTCTCATCGTCCTGCTTGCGGCTTATCCGGCGTTCGCTGAGACAACCGTCATACGGGCAGGAAACCTGATCGATCCGGCTTCGGGGACAATCTCTGCAAACCAGATGATCCTGGTGAAGGACGGTAAGATTTCGGAGGTCGGACCGAAGGTCGCTGTTCCTGCCGGCGCCGAGGTCATCGACCTGTCAAAGGCCTGGGTGATGCCGGGTTTGATGGACGCCCATACGCACCTGACATTTAACATGGAGGTCCTCAACATCGAGGCCGTCTATCTCGTAGAAAGCACGGCGATGCGAGCTTTCCGCGGCCTCCGCAATGCCAAGGACGTTCTCCATGCCGGGTTCACGACCATCCGCGACGTCGGCAACGATGCCGATTACGCAGCCGTCGACCTACGAGACGCCATCAATAAAGGTTGGTTTACAGGACCGACCGTCCTTACGAGCGGTAAGATCATCACCCCATTCGGCGGCCAATCCAAGCGCATCCCGCCAGAGCAAGGCCTCTTCTGGCTGTATGAATACATCGATGCGGATAATAAAGACGAAATCCGCAAGGCCGTCCGCCAAAATATCTACTACGGGGCCGATTGCATCAAGCTCGTAACCGACAACAGCGCTTTCTTTTATTCGGTTGAGGAAATCCGGGCTGCGGTTGATGAAGCCCATGCCGCCGGCTTGCGAGTTTCGGTGCATGCCTTAGGAGGAGAGGCGGCGAGGAACATCATCGTCGGAGGCGCCGACTCCATCGAGCATGGTTTCGGGCTCACGGACGAGCTCCTTAAGCTCATGAAAGAAAAGAGCGTTTGGCTTGTGAGCACCGACTTCCCGGAGGCCCACATCGCGGCCTTGGACCCGACCGGAATGATGTTCGGGATGCCGGCCAAGGATGCGGCTGCCGGAATCATCGACCGCCTCAGACGGGCCCATCAGATCGGGGTCAAGCTGGTTTTCGGCACCGATAGTGTATCCGACTTGCCTGGCAAAAACCGGGCCGATATGATGTTGGATTACCTCGTCGGATGGGATGCCGCGGGCATTCCTCCTGCGGATACCCTGCGGGCCATGACCACAGAAGCCGCCATTCTCTTGAAGATCGAAAAAACGCGGGGTCAGATCGCTCCGGGTTTTGCGGCCGATATCATCGCCACCCCATCCAACCCTCTAGATAAGATTCAGTCCCTGCGCCAAGTCAAGTTCGTGATGAAGAACGGGAAAATCATCAGAAACGATAAGCCTGCCCCCATGTGATATTAAAACCTGCCCTGATATTCTAGGTTTGGGGCTGGGTGCTTATCTTCACCCTAGTCCAGGGCGAAAGCTCGCGAGGAAAGGCTCATCAGGGCGATCGTGAAGCTGTCGAGGTCGCGGATTTTTTCCCCGCCCGTAAGAAACTTGTTTTTCAGGGTTTGACGGAGCATTTTGACGTAGGAGAACCGGACGGGGAACATCTCCGCGAAGCTCTGGAGGCAACCCTTGGTGAAAAAGCCGCTATGCTTAGCCGCAGCCTCCGCGTAGAGAAGGGTGCAGCCGGGAATAATCGCGGCCTTCAAAGCCCGCTCTCGTGGCCGGCCTTCATCCAGGGTCCTTTCCACCGTCCGTGACATGAAGCGCAACAACCTGTACACCAGAGGATCCAGGGGCTCTCGTCCAGCCGCCTGAGAAAACAGCGTAACATGCCCTCGCCGGAGGTCCTCAGCGATGTCCTGCAGGTCGTCGGCCAACTGCAGGAAAGTCCCCAGGCCGAAGCAGAAAGCCTCTTCGGCCGACCCCAGCCTCCCTGCTGCAAGGTATCCATCGGCCAGGACGGAGGTCCCTCCCTTTTCCAGGCTGATGCCCAGGATTTGGTTCGGATCAGACAGTCGCCCCTTCCGCTGTTGAAGAAGGCTCTTGATCTGGGCGTTGTGGATGGCCAGAAGGGATTGATAGACGCCGGGATAGTCCCCCCGTCTGAACGTCTGTTCGATCATCCTGATCAGGGCATGAAGCTTTTCCTCCAGGACGGTCGCCGGCCGTTCGTCTTCGCCCTCCAGCCAGTGTCTCAACTTGAGGACCAAGGCCATCTTATCCGGCCCGGAGACCTTGTCGTCATCGAGAAAATTGTCGAGATACGGATAGACGAGGCTATACCCAATGACGGCTTTTGTCGCCCCTACCTCCCGGCCCAGATAGAGCTGGAGGGTGTTCATGATCCAAACATTGCGCAGGGCTTGATAGACGGCGTCCACCCTCAGCTCGGGGTCGAAATCCCGGGCGGCCCGGATAAAGCGGCGCGTGGAATCCAGAAAGCGGAAGTCGTAGACGGCCGCCAGGGGAATGCCCAACCGGTCGAGGATCCTCTTGAGGAGCGGGCGCAGGTTCGCGACGGTTTCTTCCAGATCCGCCGTATCCCACCCGCCGTCAACTCCCCAGCGCTTCTGGTGTTCGACCCGTACTCTGTCGATCAAGGCGGAAAGCTCCCTTTCGATTTCTCTCTTTGCCTCTGGCGAATAGATCGTCCGCGGTTTGGGCGGGTCGGACGGCGTCTCACTCCAAATCCGAGCAGATTCGCTGACCAATTCATCCACTCGCACCCCCAGGGGGCCGAGGAGTCCGGATAGGTAGAAAGCTGGATCAGTCATGTCGTTTTCCGGCTGAGGTCACTATCATCTACGGAAAAACCTCCTCCGGGGTTTATAAGAGCTCTTGATAACGCCTGCAGTATTTTTTCATACCTTTAACCGGGAACCAGAGAACGAGCCCTCCCGGTCGGCCCAGTCTCACCGGTTATGCTCGGCAAGCCAGGCAGCGATTTCTTCAAAAACATTGCGGCGCTGCTCCCACAAGGTGGGGAAATGCGGCGCACCCGGATAGGTAATCATGCGCACTCTTTTTCCGCGCTCAGCCAGGAGAGCATAGAACTCGAGTCCTTGCAACGTGGGGACACGAATGTCATTGGCTCCGTGAAGGATGAGGAGAGGCGTCGTGACCTTGTCGGCGAACATGACGGCGGAAAATTTGAGAAAGGGTTCGACGTCTTTCTCCTGCCAGCGCTGGTCATAATCAATCTGTTGAACGTCGCTGGTCGGGATAAAACTGAGCCAGTTCGTGATTCCGGCGCCTTCTATGGCGGCACGATAGCGGTTCGTCTGGGTGATCGTCCAGGAGGTCATGAATCCCCCCGCACTCCAGCCGAAGATCGCCAGGCGCCTCGGGTCGGCCCACCCCTGGGCGATCGCGTAATCCGTCGCGCTGTCCACATCTGCATAGGCACGATCGCCGAAGTGCTGATAGATCGCGTTCATGAATTCAGATCCGTACCCCGTTGAGCCGCGGTACTGCGGCTGCATGACGACATAGCCCAAGCCCGCGATAAACCGGGCCCAAGCGTCGAAATAGAGATCATCATTCCCCTCCGGACCGCCGTGCGGCAGGACCAAAAAAGGATAACGCTTCCCTTCTGCATATTCCCAAGGGAAGGTGACGATGCCCTGGAGCTTTGGGCCGTCCTTCGCAGTCCAGTCGACGACCCGTACGGGTCCGAGGGCAATATTCGCCAGTTGCTCATCGCCTTCATGGGTGATCTTGACAGGCTGACCTTTTTTCGCCACGGCAACGTTTCTCTCATGCAGGGGGTCTCCGATAGAAAAGGCAAACAACTCGGGGGCGCCGGCAATTCTAGGAAAAACGGGCGTGCCCAAAACAATGCCCTCCGGCCAAGCATAAGCAGACGTAAGGATGCCGTCCTTAAAAGCATGGACTTCCCTCTGGACGCCGCGGGCCACGGAAACCCAGACTGCGCCCCGCGTATCGCCGACCAGGCTTTTGGCCGATCCGGTCAGGTCAGGCGTCCTGTCCACGGGCTTACCACCTTTAACCGGCACCGTCCAAACATGGTCTGGAGTGATGACTTGAGTCGTCGTGCTGATAAAGGCGAGTTCGTCCCCTCCCGCCGTCCAGGCGATTCCGGAGACGGCGTTTGGTATCTCCGCCACGCGTCGCACGCTTGAGTCCGTGCAAACATCGATATATGAGTGGACATAGTGATAACCCAACTTTGGTGTTTGTGATAACACGGCGATTGCCAAACTGTCCGCCGACCAAGCAAAATTTATGATACCTGTCAAACCGGGACACCACCATCTGCCGTCGGAGCCATCGCGATTAACGACATAGAGGCTTGTCCTATCGCTTTCCACAACCGTGCGGGTATCAACAAGGGAGTCGGGGGGCCTCGGATCGGCCAGAAGCGCGAAGCGAGAACCGTCCGGCGAGATCATCACTGATTGAATCCCGTTCTTGAGGGCGATCGTGACCGTGGGCTTGTCTGTCTCAAGCGATACGATGGCAAGTTGGCTCTTGCCCTCGACGTCAAGCGTGCCGTAGAGCAAGCCCTCTTTTGTGAATCCCGAAGGGACAAAGTGTTCCGGGAGGCTTAACTTGCGCTCATTCGAGCCGTCGGCCGCGATCAGGTGCCACTCACGGTTGGTGCGCCCCTTAGAGCCGCCATAAGACGCTTCATAGAGAATGGATTCGCCTTCGGGAGAGATGGCCACCGGCCGGGCAGAGCGTAAAACGGTCATATCCTCAATGCCAAAGGCATGCTTTTCCGCGGCCTGGGTTGAACCAGCGGCCAGGCTTGTAAATAATGCGAGGGCCATGACGCCTATGACTTGCTTTCTCAATCTTTTCCCTCCTGTCCAATGGGATTATTAAAGTGTTTTATCTCTCCACTCTTTCAACCGGTCTTTTCCAGAAAGTTACACATCATCATAGATCTCAAAAACAATGTCGTCATTGTCGACAGCCTTGATATCCTCTCTGACGATGTCACCAAGATCCGGTTGAGAATAGGGAGAGAAGGAGATTGTCGATAATGGATACCTCTCCTCATCCTGTTGTTTGTGCTTTAACGTATAGCACGGCGAAAATACGAAGTCAATTCGAAACGTGGGTGAAGCTCGTTTTCAGCACTGACACTGTGGCCGACATGCCGGGCAAGATTCCATCATTCAGGAATGGTTCGAAAAAAAACGTAGGTTGACATTCTTGGGTTGGGAGTCGGCTGTTCATCCTCTGGTATAGGCACCAAAGACCGAAGTATTTCTCCTGACGCTTGGTTCATCCCAGAGGCGGAGGCCCGGGCGATATCTGACTCATCCGGCATCGCGGACGGCTTCCGGACCGTCATGACCCGTCTTCCATCCGTTCAAGGAGTTCCGGTGCTTGACAGTCGCTAGGAGGAGAATTACTATCAACGCAAGGATACATACCTAATGATCGGCCGCACCATCGCGCACTATTCCATTATCGAGAAGTTGGGCGAAGGGGGGATGGGGGCGGTTTATAAGGCGCGCGACGAGCGCCTGGGCCGCTTCGTCGCCCTGAAGATCCTGCCGGCCGACAAAATGTCCGACGCGGGACGGCGGCTGCGTTTCACCCAGGAAGCCAAATCGGCCTCCGCGCTAAACCATCCGAATATCGTCACCATCTACGACATAGGCCAGATGGACGATGTGCACTTTATCGCCATGGAATACGTCGCAGGCCAGACGCTCGACAGACTCATTGGCCCGAAGGGGCTTCCGCTCAAGGAGGCGCTGAACTTCGCGATCCAGATCGCCGATGGGCTCGGGAAGGCGCACGCGGCGGGAATCGTTCACCGCGACTTGAAACCGTCCAACATCATGATCACCCCGGACGGCCTGGTCAAGATCCTCGACTTCGGGCTGGCGAAACTCGTCGAAAACGTCGAACAACCCGGCGACCTCGCAGTGACCATGACACTCGCCCGGGCGCCGGTCACCGAGGAGGGCATGATCCTCGGGACCATAGCCTACATGTCGCCGGAGCAGGCTGCCGGCAAATCCGTGGATGCCCGTTCGGACATCTTCTCCTTCGGGTCGGTTCTTTACGAGATGCTGACCGGGCGCCGCGCCTTCGACGGAGAAACGAAAGCCACCACGATGGCGGCGGTCATCGCTCTGGACCCGGCGTCGCCGAGCGGAATTTCGCAGAGTCTGCCGGTGGTGGTAGAGCAAGTCGTGATGCGGTGCCTGCGGAAAGACCCGCAGCGGCGCTGGCAAAATATGTCGGACCTTAAGGTCACGCTTCAGGATATGAAAGAGGAGTCCGAATCGGGCAAGCTGTCTGCTATGGCCGCCGCACCGTCGCAGGCGCGCCGGAAGCCCTGGCTCGTCCCCGCGTTGGCCGTGTTGGGAGTCCTGGTAGCGGGGGGCGTCACAGCTTGGTTCTTGTTGAAGCCCGCTCCGGGGCCGGTGATGACCCAACCGGAGCGGCTCACGTTCGAGTCGGGGGGCGCGTTCAATCCGGCGATCTCGCCGGACGGAAAAATGATCGCCTATTCGTCCGAGCGGAACGGCAACATGGATATCTACGTGCGGCAGCTGAGCGGACAGCAGACCCTCCGGCGGACCGAGCATCCCGCCCCCGACTGGTTTCCGTGCTTCTCACCGGACGGATCGAAGATTGTCTTCTGGTCCGAGCGGGACGGCGGGGGGCTCTATATCTTTGAGGCTCTCGCCGGGGCCGAGCGTCGGATCGCCGAGGGCGGACGGCTGCCGGCGTTCTCTCCCGACGGGTCGACGATCCTCTACTTGGTCGCTTCCGCGACCGGGTGGGCCAAGATGTTCATGGTCCCCGCGGACGGGGGTGCTCCCCGCCCCTTCCAGCCGGAATTCGTTATTTTCCGCAAAGGAGGGTCGCATTCATCGCCGTTGTGGTCGGCGGACGGCAAAACTATTCTCTTTGACGGGGTGCGGCCCGGCGACCCGGCCGGCCCCGGCTGGTGGCTGGCGCCCGTGGCCGGAGGTCCGGCCGTGCGCATCAATCCGCCTCAATTCATCAATCCCCGCGCGACCCGTGTGGTCATGGCCTGGTGGAATGACCATATCTATTATACGGAGGGCAAGTCGATGGCCGCTATGAGCCTGTATCGGGTTCCGCTTTCCGGAGGATCCCGGCCGGCGGCCGGCCCGCCGCAGCTCATCGCCTCATTGCCCGCGATGCTGTGGGGAGTTTCGATCTCGTCTGACGGCCGGATGGTCTTCAGCACCATGTCTGCGACACCCAACATCTGGTCGATACCCCTGAGATTGAGTGACGGTATGGCCTCGGGACCGCCCGAATCGGTCACCTCCGATTCGACGGGGAAAGGGGATGTCGCCGTTTCCGCCGACGGCTCGACTCTCGCCTGGACGGCCTATTCCCCGCAACGAACGGAGATCCGGGTCCGTAAGACGGCGACCGGCCACGAAGAATCGATTGTCTGCTCCAACGCCACGATGAACGTCGTCCCGCGGTTGAGCCCGGACGGATCACGGCTGGCGTATTACGATATGGTCGGGGGTAAGTGGACCGCCTGTGTCGTAGAGAATGGCGCCGCGCCTCAGACGGTTTCCCCGGACTCGCATTCTTCGGAGCAGTCAAGCACATCGTTCTTTCAAATCAGGGGATTCTTCCATAAGACGAGGGATGTTCTCGTTGACGTGGGTATGCAGCTGGTTCGGCTGGACACGGACGGGAGCCGGCACAGCACGGTCTTGGACACGACCGGCAGCGGGGACGGGCCATGGGAGGTCGCGCTGGCGCCCTCGGACCGATGGGTAGCCTTTACGACGCAAGCCCGGCCCGACGGGACGGCGGGCCTGTACCTGGCGAAGGTAGGCGATCAGCCGTCGACCGCCGGAACGTGGACGAAGCTTGCCGAGGACCGCAACTATATCGGCTCGCCCGCCTGGTCAAGCGACGGCAAGATCGTCTACTACGGCTCGAAGCGTGACGATTTCATTTGCGTCTGGGGACAGCGCATCACCGACGACGGGAAACCGTCGGGCCCGCCCTTCGCGGCTTTCCATAATCATGTCTCTCCCGACATGAAGCAGTATGGTGTCTGCAAAATGGTGGCGGCCCCGGGCCGGTTGTACATGGTGCTCGCCGAGGTCAAGGGGGACCTCTGGTCGCTGAAACTTCCCCGTTGATGGAGGGATAAGTTCTTAGAAGCTCAAGCGGACGCCGAGCCGGGCCGAGATCGGCGGGTAGTACCCGGCCGGCTTCATAAACATGGAAGCGGGGACATACCCCGGTGTCGTCTCAAGCTGCCAGTTCTTCGAGAGAATCTCGTCCTCCGTGACTGCCAGGGTGTACCGGGTGCTATAAGGGTAATAGCCGACCGCGGTCGCGATGTTAAATACGTTGTCGACGTTGACATTGAAGCTGAGGGAAGCATTCCCTAGTCTAAGGCTGTATTCCGCATACAGGTTGGCAAACCAAAGAAACGGCGTCCGTCTCAGGTTCCCCCGATTGTAGGGCATAAATGGGCCCTCGAGATTCCAATATTCGGTTGTCGGTGTCCCGCTCATGGCGTTGACCAGGGCGCCGACAGTTAAGCGGAAGGGGAACGTATAAGCGCCGTAGAGTTTGAAGACGTGCGGCCGGTCCGTGGCCAGCGGTCCATCAACCGGGCTGAGATTCTTGTCATAAGCATAGTACCAGACGTCAAAGTTCCTCTCTACGTTCGGGCTGTTCCTTGCTCCTTCCCACGTGACTTCATCGGAGCTGGCCAGGCCGGAATAGTTTCCCGTGAGCCGGCTCCAGGTGTAAGAAAACCCGCCCAGCCAGCGGTCTGACAATCTCTTGTCCAAGCTGAAATTGAGGCCCCAGTATTCGCGTTTCGCCTTGGGGCATGCCGGATACTTGGCGTCGAATCTTCCGCCCTGGTCGGTCGTCAGCGAATATCCGTAGCCGGGGTTCGTGGTGTAGTAAGTGACATCCCCTCCGGAGATGACTCCCACGTCCTCGATGGCGTAACGAAGGTGCTTCTGAACTAACCGCACGGTCGCAGAAAGGTTTTCCCTGAGCTTTTTCTCAACGCCGAAGGAGATCTCCTGCTGGCTCATCGGCTTCAAGTTCGAGTCAACAATATCGAGTGAGACGGGCAGCCAATTGACGGTCTTCATCAGCGTGCCCGGATAATAGCCGTTTTTTCCGATCTTGTCCCACTCGTAGGTGTCCAGCTTGTAAAAGGCGGTCTGCGACTTTATCCCCCCGAAGAGGGGGGCTGCCGAATAGAGTTTCATGACATCGTAATAGAGTCCATAACTCCCGAAAATCTTGAGGTTCGCGTCCCCGAAGACGTCATAGACAAATCCCAGGCGGGGCGCCAGCTTGTCCCCGAATTTGAACTCGATCGGTTTTATCCCCTTGAGGGCCGGATCGTTGGTGTAGCTCGGGATATATTCGCTCTCTGTCCGAAGGCCGAGATTCAGGGTGAGGCGGCCCTTGATCGTCCAACTGTCCTGTAAGTAGAGCGCCCAGCGGTCGGCATGGACCTTGAAGAAAGCTCCCGTGGGCCCGGTGGCTTCGTTCCCAGACACTTGATAGTAGCCATAGGTTCCCCGGCCGTAGTTTTGTCCAAGGAAGATGAACGGCCGGCCCCAAGCTAAGCTGATAGCCGGATAATCCGGGTACTTAAGGCCGTCCTTCCAATCCTCGGCCGTCCGCACCCATTGAGCTCCGAATTTCCAGGCATGCTCTCCGGCAAAGTTCAGATAATACGTCAGGTCGCCGCCGACATAGGACCTCTGCGCCACCTTTTTTTCCGTGACGTTGAGCGCGTACGAGGGCATATTCGACCAGCGCAGGGGCCTAATATATTCAGAGGGAATATTCGGGAAAATCGAGTTGCCCAGCCCACTATGATTATAGCGGGGCTCCGTGGGCCGAACAAGCTGGTCGGTCGTGTTGTTGTAGAAGGATCCGCCCCTAACGCTGAAAAGGAGATTGTTGCCGAAGGTGAAGTCGGCGTAAGCAGCCGCCGTCCAGTAGGGATAACGATAGCCGTAATCACTCCAGGGGGCCGTGGGGTCGCCCGTGCCGTCCTGGGGTGGGAGGCCCCCCTTATAATTATTAAGATTGCTCACAAAGCTTGCCCCCAGCCGCACAAACTTGAAAGGCTGGGAAGTCAATTTTGCCTGGAAATTCCAGAAGTAGTCCCGCCGGGTGTAATTCCCCTCGATGAGCGAGGGTTCGAACTTGACGTGTCTCTTGGAGGTCAAATATACGGGGAGGAACGAGCCATAGAACCACAGCCTGTCTTTAATAACGTATCCGCCAAGGTTGAACCCGGCCTCGAGGCGATCCACCTTGTCTTTTCCATAGAGGTCCTGATAGTTGACGTACTCGTAAGCGATAGGGTCATAGAGGGCCCAGCGAAGGGTGTCTCTCTCTTTTCCGTTCAGCCCGGAACCGCTGTAATAAGCGACGACATCGCCATGGAACGCATTTCCGCCCTGGCGCGTGACAACATGAATAACGCCCCCGAGCGAGCCGCCGAATTCTGCCTGATAACCGCTGGCCTTGACC
>CAZJBD010000053.1:0-14606 GCA_964544265.1 uncultured Eubacteriales bacterium | reverse complement strand
CATTAAAGGATCGGCGAAGGACCTTATCCCTCCCTTCCCCCCCGAAACCGGGGTCCGGCAGATCTTCGTGACCCAAGACGGGATCGCTTATGTGGATCTCACCAAGGAGGTCACGGAGAATTTTGCTTATGGTTCCTCTTCGGAGATGTCGGCGGTCTACGCGCTCGTAGACACGATCACGTTTAACTTCAAGGACATCAAGAGAGTCTCCCTTCTCATCGAGGGCGGGGAGCGGGAGACGTTAGGCGGGCATATCGACCTGAGCCGGCCCCTATCTCCCCAGTATTCCCTTATCGCCCGATAAGGCGCGCATCGTCGAAATGAGAAAATTACCCAAGGTTGTGATCGTAGGCTTTCCGAACGCAGGGAAGTCCTCCTTATTCAACCGCCTCCTCGGAGAGAAGAAGTCCCTTGTTCACTCCCTGCCCGGGATGACCCGCGATTGCGTTTCCGCCCGTTGCCGTCTCGAGGACCGGAACTTCCAACTCATCGACACCGGCGGCATCTTCGGGACGAGAGAGGAGCCTCTATCGGAGAAGGTCAGGGAAAAAGCCTGGGAAGCCGCCCGGTCGGCGGACGTCCTCCTCTTCGTCCTCGACGGCAAGCGGGATCTTTCGCCCGCTGAAGAAGACATATATTTCTCGCTGAAAAAACTTGGCAAACCGGTTGTTGTCGTCGTCAACAAGGTGGATTCCCCGTCCGGGGAGGACAGACTCGCCGAATTCTACAGGCTGGGGGACAAGGACATCATCCCGATCTCGGCCGAGCACAGGATCAACATCGATATGATCAGGGAGAGAATCGCCCTCCTTCTGCCCACCCAGGCCCTTGAGGAGGAGGAAAAGGCCCTGAGTATCGCTATCGTGGGAAGGATCAACGTTGGGAAATCGTCGATCGTCAACCGGCTGTGCGGCGAGGAAAGGCTTCTCGTCAGCGAGGTCCCCGGCACGACCCGGGACAGCACGGATACGATCATCCTCCGGGACCGGAAGCCGTTCTGCCTGGTGGACACGGCCGGGATCCGGAAATCGAGCGGTGCTTCGGACAGCCGGGAAAAGGCAGGCATCGTCAAGGCCAAGATGAACATCGGCAATGCGGACGTCATTTGCTTGGTCCTTGATGCCCGCGAGTTTCCGACCCGGCAGGACGCCCACATCGCTCACTTGGCCCAGGAATCGGGAAAGCCCATGATCATCGTCTTGAACAAGTGGGACCTCGTGGAGTCAGAAAAGGTTGATCCCGAAAAGGTCCGCGGGCTCGTCCGCAGCAAGCTCGGATTTGTGAGTTATGCCCCTCTCCTGTTTATTTCCGCCCTGACGGGCCAGAGGGTCATCAAGATCCTGGACAAGGCTAAGGAGGTTTTCCGGAACGCCCGCAAGAGGATCGAGACGGCCCGGATGAACGAGTTTTTGGCCTGGATTAACGAGCACCACCCTCCGAGGGCCAGGGACGGGAGCAAGATCAAGATCAAATACATGACCCAGCAGGGGATCGCTCCGCCGACCTTCATCCTTTTCGGTCACTCGAGGGCGTCCCTCCTCCCGGCTTATGAGAAATCCTTGATCGGGATTCTCCGGGAAAGGTACGATTTCTGGGGCACGCCGATCCGGGTCTTTCTCAGAAAAAGCTAAAGATAAGTTTTGCCGTTTTCCTTGACTTTGGGCGGGGGTTCGTTTATAAATTAGGCTTCGGTCCTCTTAAAAGGATAGATAAGTCGTTATCAGGAGGTCAGGATGTTTCGAAGAAAGACAAACGGTCTTTGGATAACCGCGCTCGCGCTCATTATTGTTTTTTCCTTTGTCGGATGCGAAAAGCTCAAAATCAGCAGGCTCCAATCGAATTACCATTTTAATAAGGCCAATCAGTTCTTTACAGATAGCCAGTATCGCAAGGCCATTACGGAATACGAGGCGGCTTTGAAATACGACCCCAACCTGATCCAGGCCTATCGTTTCCTGGGTGAGAGCTACAAGCAGCTTTACAAGCCGGCCGTGGAAACGCCCCTCAACAAAGATATCGAGAGAAAAGCCCTGGCCGCCCTGATCAAAGCCCATGAGATCGATCCCAACAACAAGGAAATCATCTTTTCCCTGGGAGACATGTACGACAAGCTGAGGAAGTTTGACGCAGCCGAGAAGCTCTACCTCAGGATCATAGAGCTCGAACCCGGCAACATGAATAATTACTACGTCGTGGCCGAGTTTTACAAAAGATATGCCGGCGGCGATCCCGTCGTTGCCAAAAAGGCGGAATCGATGTATCTCCGGAGGCTGGAGGCCGATCCGGAGAATCCCCAGGGTTATGCATACATGGCCGACTACTACGAGAAACTGCCCGTTTCGTCCGACAACCTCAATGAGGCCCTGAGCAACTTCGACAAGGCCAATACTTACCAGGAGAAGCGCATCGAGCTCATACCGGCCAATCCCGAAGCCTGGTTGGCCAAAGGGATAAACCGTTGGTCCAAGGCCTACCGTTTCCAGAACCTTTCCAAAGAGGATAGGATGGCCGTGGCCCAGGATGCCCTCAAGGCCGTCGAAAAGGCCAGGGATTTGGACCCCAACTATCCCGAACCCTACAGCTGGCTGAGCGTCATCTACACCAGCGTTCTGTCCAAGCTCGACCCCGATAAAGAAGCGCGCTATAAAGCTGAAGGCGAAAAGAACCTGGACAAGTTCCAAGAACTGAGGAAGAGGTCTGCGGAACGGAAGAAGCTCGAAGACGAACTGAAGAAGGCGAAGTAAAAGGCCGGATTTTGCCCCGTCTTTTTCTTCTCAAGCGCTCAAGCCGCCTTCCGGAGACCTCAGCCTTGGGAAGCTCGATCTGATTGACTTTTTTCATCAGATTTAGTATTGTAATCGATCGCTAGAATTCTATTTTAAAGGCTTAAACGTATGAAGACGTACAATCCGAAGAAAGACGACGTCGAGAAAAAGTGGTGGCTGGTCAATGCCGAAGGAAAGGTTCTTGGCCGCCTGGCCACAGAGATCGCCGTCCTGCTTCGCGGAAAAAACAAGCCCCAGTTCGCGGCTCATGTGGACGCGGGGGATTTCGTGGTCGTGATAAACGCCGAGAAGGTTCGGGTTACTGGGAAAAAGATGGATGAGAAGATCTATTATTCCCATTCCCAATACCCGGGTGGATTGAGCGCGCAGCCCCTGAAAGATCTGTTGAGCAAAAAGCCTGAGGAGGTCATCAAGAAAGCCGTCTGGGGGATGATCCCGAAGAATAAGCTTGGCCGGTCCGTCTATAAAAAACTCAAAGTTTATAAAGGCCCCGTTCATCCGCATGAGGCCCAGAATCCGCAGGAATACCGGCTTAAGGAGGCAAGTTGAGTCTCATTCAGTATTACGGGACAGGCAAGAGAAAGACATCCATCGCCCGGGTCTTTCTGAGGACCGGGAAAGGGGATATGACTCTTTACGTCAACAAGAGGCCGAGGCCCTTCCAGGATTACTTCCATCTGGACTCACTCCGCTACATCATCAAACAGCCCCTCCTCCTGACCGAGACCGAGAGCAAGTTCGACGTCTTCATGAGGATCGACGGCGGAGGCGCCAAGGGCCAGGCTGAAGCCATCCGGCTGGGGATTGCCAGGGCCCTCGTCGAGTTCAATCGGGAGCTGAGGCCGGTTCTCAAGGCGGCCAACCTCCTGACGCGGGACGCCAGGATCAAGGAACGCAAAAAATACGGTTTGCTGGGCGCACGGAAAGCACCGCAGTACCACAAGAGATAACAGGGAGGAGTTGAGTTGGTATCCGTAACCATGAAGGAGCTATTGGAAGCCGGCGTTCATTTCGGCCATCAGACAAAGCGCTGGAACCCCAAGATGAAGGAATTCATCTTCGGCCAGAGGAACGGCATCTATATCGTCGACCTGCAGAAGACGATCAAGAGCTTTAAAGAAGCCCTGCAGTTCGTCAAGACGGTCGCTGAGAGCGGGAAGGATGTCCTGTTCGTGGGGACGAAAAAACAGGCCCAGGACATCGTCCGGGACTACGCAGCCAAGTGCGAAGCGAGCTTCGTCAACCAACGCTGGTTGGGCGGTCTCCTGACGAATTTCGCCGTGGTCCGCGGATCCGTTGAGAAGTTGAAAGAACTCGAGGAGATGAAGGAGGACGGCCGCTGGGAACTTCTCTCCAAGAAAGAACAATCCCGGCTGGAAAAGGTCTATAAGAAGCTGTCCAAGAACCTGGGCGGCATTAAGAACATGCTGCAGTTGCCGGGGGCCATGTTCGTCATTGACTCCTCCAAGGAAGTCATCGCCCTTGCCGAAGCCCAGAAGATGAGGATCCCGATCGTGGCCGTTGTGGATACGAACGGCGATCCGGACAACATCGAATATCCCATCCCGGGGAATGACGACGCCGTGAGGGCCATTGAGTTGTTTGCCTCCAAGGTTGCCGAATCTATCATTGAAGGCAAGAAGAGCAGGATCGCGATAGAGCTCGAAGAGGAGAAGAAGGCGGAAGGCGTGGCCGTCGAAGGGCAGGCGTCCGAGGCCTCCGACGAGATAAAAAAAGACGTGGACAAGGTAGAATAAGGAGAGGGGAATGGAGATCACCGCCGATATGGTCAAAGAACTCCGTCAGAGGACGGGGATCGGAGTCATGGAATGCAAGGAGGCCCTCAAGGAGGCCAACGGCGACCTCGAGAAGGCCATTGAGATCCTGAGGAAGAAGGGCTATGCCCGGGCCCAGGACAAGATGAACCGTGAGGCCGCGGAAGGCCTTGTCGGGTCCTATATCCATCTGAACGGCAGGATCGGGGTTCTGGTCGAGGTCAACTGCGAAACCGACTTCGTCGCCCGGAACGAGGAGTTCAAGGAGCTCGTCAAGAACGTCTGCCTTCAGATCGCGGCCTCCAACCCGAAGTACCTCTGCCCTGAAAACGTCCCGGCCGCCGTCATCGAACAGGAGAAGGAGATCATCAGGGCCCAATTCAAGGACAGCAAAAAGCCCGCGGAGATCGTCGAAAAGATTGTTCAGGGCAAGCTCAAAAAGTTCTACGAAGAGGTCTGCCTCCTCGACCAGGTCTACATCAGGAATGATAAGCTGACGATCCGCGAACTCATTGCCTCGGCTATCGCCAAGATTGGAGAGAACATCAAGATTAGCCGGTTCGCCCGCTTCGAAGTGGGCAAGCCCTGATCTCGGGCAAGGGAGGTTCCCCATGTCGGAGTTTAAACCTGCTTACAAAAGGATCCTCCTCAAGCTCTCGGGCGAAGCCTTGCTCGGCGGCCTGACCTACGGGATCGATTTTGAGCGGATGACGTCGATCGCCCGCGAAATCAAGGAGGTTCGGGACCTGGACGTCGGGATCGCCATCATGATCGGCGGGGGAAACATCTTCCGGGGTGTCTGCGGCACGGAGGCCGGCATGGACCGGGCCTCAGCGGATCAGATGGGCCTCCTCGCGACGGTCATCAACGGCATTGCTCTCCAGGATGCCCTGGAGAGGGAGGGCGTGGTGACCCGGCATGCCTCCGCCATCGAGATCAAGTCCGTGGCCGAGCCATTCATCCGCCGGAGGGTGATCAACCATCTGGAACAAGGGCGCATCGTGATCTTTTCAGCCGGCATCGGCAGCCCCTATTTCACGACCGACACCGCCGCCGCTCTCCGTGCCTTGGAGATCCGGGCCCAAGTCATCCTCAAAGCGACCAAGGTGGACGGCGTCTATACGGCTGACCCGGTGACGGACAAGACGGCCAAAAAATTTGATACCATTTCCTACCTGGAGGTCATTCAGAGGGGTCTCAAGGTTATGGATACGACCGCCATCTCCTTATGCAAGGACAACGACCTTCCCATCGTCGTCTTCAATCTCAAAGATCGGGGGAACATCATGAAGGCGGTCCTGGGGGAGAAAGTCGGGACAAAAGTCTTTTGACGCGCGTCAGTCCGGGCCGGGGCGCCGGCGGTTCGTGATAGAACCGAGCTTGGGAAAAGAGGGATCGCAATGCTCAAGGACATCCTGAAAGAGCTCGAAAAGAAGATGAAGGTCTCGACGGAGCATTTTCGCAAAGAATTGAGCAAGCTCCGGACGGGGCGGGCGAACATCAATATCTTCGAGGACATCAAGGTGACCTACTACGGGACGCTCACGCCGATCAACCAGGTGGCGACCCTGGGCGTTCCCGATCCGACGCTCGTCGTCATCCAGCCCTGGGACCCGTCGGTCCTCGAGTCCTTGGAGAAGGCCGTCCGCGGCTCGGAATACGGGTTCAATCCGATCAACGACGGCAAGGTCCTCAAGGTCCCCATTCCTCCTCTGGACGAGGAAAGGCGCCGGGAGATCGCCAAGCGGATCGGTAAGATGATGGAAGAGGAAAAAACCGCCCTCCGCAACATGCGGCGGGAAGCCAAGGAGTTCATCGAGGAGCTCGAGAAGGAGAAAGAAATCACCGAGGATGATAAGTTCCAGGGCCTTGAGAAGCTCCAGTCCCTTCTCGACGATCACATCAAGAAAATCGAAGAGTTGGCCGCGACGAAAGAAAAAGAAATCCTCGAGCGCTGACTCCTACTTGACCGGAGATCCGGACATCATTTCCTCGATTTTTTTCTGCAAGGCCTGCCGCCGGTCCAGCGTGTCCAGGTAAATCTGGAGATTGATAATCTCCTGGGCCAGGGCATCGGCGACCATATTGACTGCTTCCGGCCCTTTCCCTTCCCGGAAATTCCGGCCCGTTTTGTCTTGAACGAATCCGCCCAGCACGAGTTCGATGACAGGGGCCAGGATCCCGCCCGGGTCGGGCACGATGACGAGCTTGGTCACTGCGAGCATCCGGTTGAAGCGGAGAAAAAAGACGGGGTCGATTGCCTTCGCCTCCCGGGCCTTGTTCGCCGCTATCATTATTTCCTGAAGGCGTCTCTCGATATCCTCAGGCGTCCCTCGCTGGGCCATGTCGCGAAGGCTGGCGATGAATAGATCCAGCAGGGCCGTTCCGGTGACCGGGGGGGTCTGCGTGATTTCCTTTTGTTGTCCGGAGGCCGTTTCCGCCGGCGCCTCGGGCACGTTCGCTCTTCCCATGGGCTCTGCAGTTTCCTGGGCGGCCCAGCCGCCAAGGGCCATCAGGAGGATCATCCCTGGAATCCAGAACTTCCGAATCATGTTAAACCTCCTTGAATTTATACCTGAACAATTCCAGCGCCCGCTCGATCGTTCGTTCTCCGAACAGGATCTTCATTTTTTGTTCAAGGTCGTACGGCGGAACGATATTCCGCGGCGCCGATACTTTGGGCATACCGATCTCGAAGGCGGCGGCCGCCGCCGCGAGGGCCCGGGAGAACACCGACTCGGCCGGCACAGGAATTTCGTCTACTCCCGTATTGGGGAAGGACGCCATGTCCAGAGTTCTGAAGCCGGGCAATCTGTTCAGGGCCAGAGTGAGTCCGGCTGCTGGAGGGTGCGGAGTCAGGATGAACCAGAGGACGACCGCTCCGGCGACGACCGCAGCGAAGGTATACCCAAGGGCCGGCACCAAGGATGGCCGAGTCAGGTTCATCAAGCGCCTTCTTCGTTCCGGAAAGGCCTGGAGTCTGGACTTCAAGCGAGCCTCGAAATCCCCCGAACGGAAACGTTTCAGGCCGTCCTCCGTTTCCCCCTGGATAAGGGACCGGGCCTTGTCGGGCATATCCACCATTGGCTTTTTTGGCTTTCTTTCACTCATGCCTCTCCTCCTGCACGGCCGCAGTGATGGCCCGGCGGGCCCGGTTCAGCCGAGACATAATGGTGCCGGGCCGGACCCCTAACGTGCTGGCCAAATCCTCATAGGACAGGCCGCAGTACTCCCTGAGGACGAAGACTTCCCGCTGTCTCCGGGGCAGACGGCGGACCGCGTCCTTGAGCCGGCGCAGGTCGTCGCCCATCTCGGACAGCCATTCGGGGGAGGGAAGATCCGCGGCGGGTTCGGGAAGCGTTTCGATGGGCACCATCGGAAAGCGCTTTCTCCGGCGATGGTGGTCCAGGCAGGTCGTCCGGGCGATCCGAAGAAGTCAGATCCTCATCCCGCCCGGGTCACGGAGGCTCTTTGCCTTGGCAAATGCCTTCAGGAAGACGTCCTGGCACCAGTCTTCGGCGTCGGCGGCGTTCCGGGAAAAGCCCAGGCAGATCCGGAAGACATCCTCTTGATAGGCCGTGAGCTTCCCGAACAGCCCGTTGCTCGGCGCGATCACTGGACCGGCTCCTTCATTCCAGACAGAAGACGATTGGGAGCCTAGAATATTCCATTCCCGGTGCAGATACAATCAGAGGGGAGCGCCTCGGCTATCCCCCCGCCCTATTTTTTCCGGAACCAGTTCTCCGTCGTGCCGAATTTGGTCCGGACGACGACACCCCATCCGACGATGTTGAGGACCAAGGAGAAAAGGAATCCGATAAACGGGATGAAATCGATGAGGCTGACCAGGACGAGTCCGGCCAGGGACGCGCCGATCGCTGATGTGTTCTTTGCTCCGAAGGCCTTGAGGAGGCTCTCCCCGAAGAAGAAGAAAAGGACGACCCGGCCGAAGAGTTTGATGGCGATACCCGCCCAAATCAGGGCGATCAGAATGGGGATGCCGATGAGCAAGAAGCAGAGGAGAGCGGAGAAGATGACCGCCCCGGCGAAGACGATGATGCCGAGGACCCCCGTCCCGAAGATGGGCCAGAAGGACTTGCGGACCTCGCCCGAGGCCCGGACGATCTGGCGGGGGAAGAGACCCGCAATGACCAGGGTGACCAGCAACATCAGGAAGGCGCCGATCAGTTTAATGATGAAGAAGAGCGGAAAGAGAGGGAGGGCGAAAATCCCCCTGAACATTCCTCGCTTGAATAGGCGCCCGCCGATCTCTGACGGCAGGAAATAGATGGTATCACCCCGGGTGACACATCCCGGTTCTTTATTGAGGGAGCCGCCGACGGAGACAACGTCTCCTTTGATAACCGCGCTGGGCTTAAGGGTGACGCACGAACCGATGCCGACGACGGCTTCGCCAACCTCGCCGCTGACGACGATGGTCCCGCCGATGGCCACGACGCTCTCAAGGACCCGGCCTTCCACGATGATGTTTCCCCCGATGGCGATGACATTGTCCTGGACCTCCCCAGCGGCGACGGTGATGTCCTTTTGGATCGTGAAGCTATCCTGGGCGTTGAGCGGGGCGATCGCAGCGAGCGTCAAGAGGGCGAGAATAGCTAGGAATGAGAGACTTTTTTTCTGGATCATGGTTTTTCTCCGCGGAGGTATATTTTTCGGAAGCCGGCGACGAGGAGCGCCGCCAGGACTAGGAGGAAAAGGAGACAAGCGGCGTAAACTTCGGGCCTGATAAGGGTGCCGAAGAGGGCCAGTCCCTTCCCCATTTCGCCGATGAACTTGGCGAGGAGGTCCAAGCCAAGGGCGGTCAACTTGGCGAACTTGATAATGGCCATGGACGCGTCCCGCACGAATCCCCAGGCGGCTCGATTGGCGTTGATGAGGAAGCCGGCGACACTTTGCCCGGTCAGGATGATGTAGGTCAGGCTCCCGAGGAAGAATGATGAAAGCCCGACGATGGAGGCGACGAGTCCGTGGACGTGGGAAGATCTTGCGGAAGGGATCCGGGCCAGAATTTTTTTGGCCAGATCGGGCGGAACCTCGAGGTCAGGGATCTCGGCGATGGCATCCATGAGGGCCCGCCGTTTGTCAAAGGCGCTCCGGCAGCCGGGACAAAGCGCGAGGTGCTCATCCACTTCCCGGACGGCGGCGGAGTCGAGCTCGTTTTCCAGGTAGAGATAGATATCGGCGGGACGGAGGCAGTTCATGTGCCCTCCTCCAAAAGGCCCCTGAGGATTTCCTTTGTCTGAAAGACGCGGTTTTTTACCGTCCCCACGGGAAGGTCTTTGATCTCGGCGATCTCTTCGTAGGAAAATTCATTGATGTGTCTCAGGACGAACAGCTCCCTGAGCTCTTTCGGAACCCGTTCCAGGGCCGCCTCGATCCGCTTTTTGATCTGGGCCAGTTCGTATTTTTTCCCGACCTGGGGACCCGCGTCGGGGACTTGAAGAGAGAGAAGAGTCTCTTCGTCATTCCGGGCCCGGTCCAGGGAGACGGCGGAGATCCTTTTCTTTCTCCAGAAGTCGATCATGAAGTTGGAGGCGATCTTGAAAAGCCAGGTGCTGAACTTGAACCGGGGCTCAAACGAAGACAGAGAGGAGTGGACCCTCAGGAAGACCTCTTGGGTGAAGTCTTGGGCTTGTTCCCTATCTCCTGTCAAGCGGCCGAGGTAGTTGAGGAGGGGCTGCTGGTACCTGAGAATAATCATCTCGAACGCCTTCCTGTCTCCTTTAAGCGCTCGCCGGACGAGCGCGTTGTCTTCATCCTTGGATACGGAATCGGACGAAAAAGGTTTATTTCGGGACGGCGTCTTCATCCTCGATGACCTCTGTATCGGGGGGGGCCTTCAGGTCGAAGAGGTCCTGGGGGAAGCGCGGATCGACCTTGATCCGGCTGAACCGGAACTCCTGTTTGTTCCCGGCCCAATCGAAGAAGATGGCTTTTCGGATGAGCAGGCTTTTGGAGTCCGCCTCAAGGAGGATATAGGTGAATTCCCCCTCCTTTCTGGGCGTCAGCTTGAGTTGGATGACCCCCGCACTATCCGTTGGGAAAGAGGCAGCTTCGATGAGATAAGACTCCCGGAAATTCATGGATCCGGAAAACAAGGCCAGGATCTCGGATTCGAACCCCTCCTTGGAAACCCGGCTCCTGATGAGCTGCTTTTCTCCGGGTATATAGAAGAGGTAGGTCCCGCCCTTGGAGAGGAACGTTTGCTCCTCGGGCTCTCGGGAGTCCCAGCGCATACGGTCCGGGCGCTGGAAATACAGCCTTCCTTTCTCGGCGAGGGGTTCCGAAACGTTCATGGAATAATAGAGGTGCTCATAATCCGATTGGAGGGCTTTTATGGAGCGCAACTTGGCCTCGATTTTAAGCGCCGCTTCCTCGGGCGTGTCCGCGACCGCCGCCCAAGCGGCGAAAACGACCACACTCGAGAGCAGAAAGAGCGTGCGGGCTTTCATGAAGGGACGATTATAACATACTTGATTCCTCTCATTATGCTAAACTACCCGCGTTATGAAGGCAGGCTTGCTCTTAGCGCTGGGCGCCTATTTCGTTCTTCTGGCCGGGGCGGGCATGCTTTTTTCCAGGAAGAGCCGGAACCTCGAGGACTTCTTCCTGGCCGCGCGGAGCCTCTCCCCGGGCGTCATGGCGCTATCTTTGAGTGCGGCCTGGTTTGGGGCGAGCTCGATCCTGGTTTCGGCCGACGAATCGAGCCGGGCCGGGGTGAGCGCGTTCATGATCATCGGGCTTCCCGCCGTGTTGACCGTTCTCCTGTTCGCCTTCCTCTTCGCCGGCCGTATTCATGGCCTCCCAACGATCTCGCTGTCCGACCTCGTCGAAGCGCGCTACGGCCGGGCCGTCCGGCATCTGGCCACGGCCCTTATCGCCTGGTACATGGTGATGCTTGCAGCATCCCAATTGGTTGCTGCCGGTCAATTCCTGAAAGGATTTCTGGGGACTTCCTACCTTGTCAGCGTGGCAGCCGCGGCAGTCATCGTTTTCCTCTACGCGACGATCGGCGGACTCCTTTCCGTGGCCAGGGCGGACTCCCTCCAATTCTTTCTATTGGCATCCGGGATCACGGGCCTTTGCATTTCGCTCCTGGGCCGTTCCTCGTTCCGGGAGGCCGGCGTATTGGCCTCGCAAGCGGGAATCCAGGGCTTTTTCGACTTTTTTCATGGTGCAGGCAGGAATGCTCTTATCGCCCTCTCGTTTATCCTGGCCTGGACGGTTTCTCCCGTGGCCTGGCAGCGGATCCAGGCGGTCCGGACCGCAAAGCAGGCGAAAAGGGGACTTCTGGCCTCGGCCGGCCTTCTGGCCGCGCTTTATGTGCTGATCGTGGCCGCGGGGATTCTCTTTCGTCCCCTTCTCGGGGCCCCTAAGGATGGAAATCCTCTTATTGCGCGATTCATTGCTTCGGCTTCCAGTCCCTTGCTTGGCGGGCTTCTCTTCGTGGCGGTCATGGCGGCCATTCTCTCAACCCTGGATGCTGCCATCAATACCGGCGCCCTGTGCCTGGCCCGGGACGTCTATCAGCAGATCTTTCCCCGCAGTTCCGGGAGAAGGCTCGTCGCTGCGGGCCGATGGTCTACACTCATTGTGGGCGCCGCTGCTCTGGCCGTGGCCCTTCGCTTTCAGGACATTCTGAAAACCCTGGGCCTGGCCTCCGAGATCATGGCCGAGGGGCTCTTCATTCCCGGGATGGCCATGCTCTTTCTCAAAAAAAAGCTTCCCGCAGCCGGGCTCTTGAGCCTCCTTCTGGGCGGCGGTTTTTCGCTCCTGGGCTTCTTCGATGACGCGGGCATCGTTCATTTAGGCCTTCCGGATTGGCCCCGTTCCGTGCCCGCAGGGATAGCTTTAAACGCGGCCGGATTCATCGTCGGGTCCGGACTTTCGATCATTCGGCGAAAAGGGAGATATCCATGGCCCTCAGAGACTTGATCGATTATTCCCATGGCCGCAGGTCGTTCCTCAAGGGCTTGGCCGCGGGGACAGCGGCAGCCCTGACCCCCCGCTCCCTTCTTGCGGCTCCTTCGATTACTAGAAAACCCGTCAGATCGGCGACGGAAAGAGAAGGGGTGCGCCCCCAGTCCGTTTTAAAGGACGGCATGGTTTATCGCCGATTGGGAAGAACCGGCCTTCTCATTTCTGAGATTTCCCTCGGCGGGAGCCCGCTTCCCGATGAGAGGCTTTTTTTCCGGCTCGTCGAGCGCGGCATTAACTATATCGACGCCTCTGAGAGCTACGAAAACGGAAATGTCGAGCGGCTAATCGGCCGGGCCTTCAAGGCCTTCGGACGGGACAAACTCTACGTCCACACGAGGTTCCATCTGAGAAGATCCTTTACCCAGGCCGGTATCATTGCCTCTGCCGAAGCGAGCCTCCGCCGTCTCGGGACGGATCACGTCGAGGTCCTGGGCATCCACGGTGTGGAGGACCCGGCCCACCTCGTCGACGACCGGGTGGTGTCCGCTTTCGATAAGCTTCGGGCCCAGGGCAAGTGCCTCTTTAGAGGCTTGACCAGTCATTCGAACCAACACGGCGTCATTCCCAAGGCCGTCGAGTGCGGCCTCTACGATATGGTCCAGATCGGCTACAACGTTTTCGACATCCTGGAGACCGAGAGAGACGTCCGGACATACGGGGATTATCTCGGCGAGAGCGGCATCCGGAAGCTTATCGATCTTGCCTACGGAAAGGACATTGGGGTCACAGCTATGAAGGTTCTCAAGGTCGGCGGCCGGCGGCAGGACCTGGCGGCCCGAAAGGATGGAGGGGCCGCCCTTTTTCAGGCCATGCTGAAATGGGCGCTGGAAAATGAAAAGCTCGCCGCCGTGGTGACCGAAATCCTGAACGAAAGCCAGATGGAGCAGGACTTGGCCGTTGTCGGCCGGCCCTTGACCTCTGGGGACCGTGGGACCCTCTACGCTCACGTTGCCGCCCACGCCCGCGAGACCTGCCATTTCTGCGGGCTTTGTCAGGCTGCCTGCCCTCGCAGCATCCGGACGGCGGACCTCTCCCGGAGCCTCGTGTATTTCGACAGCTATGAAAAAGCGGAACGTGCCCGCGCCGAGGTCCGGGAGATTCTGGCCGGCGCTCGTTCGGCCTGCGGAGACTGCGGGGCCTGCGAACGGGCCTGCCCTTACGGTCTTTCGGTCCGCGAGCGGACGCGCCGCGCCGCCGCCCTAATCGCCTGACGCGATCCGTAATTGCCGCGAGGAGGCGGGTCCATGCCCCTCCCGAGAAAGGGAGGCGCCAAATTGACTTGCCCGGTCGTTTGTAATCCGTTATGATTTGGACAAATGCGGTTCCTGAAAAACTTGAAATGGAGCCTGACCGGAAGCCTGGGTAAATTCCTTTTGTGGCTCTGGGCCAAAACAGCCAGGATCGGAGTCGAGGGAGGGGAGCCTTATTCCCACCTCCGCCGCGCGGGAAAGCCCGTTATCCTCCTCATCTGGCACGGCCGGATCTTCCTGGCTCCATATTTTTTCCGCAAGCGGGGGATCATGCCGCTCATCAGCCCCAGCCAGGATGGTGAGATCATAGCCCGAATCGTCCGGCATTGGGGTTATAAAGTGTCGCGGGGGTCGAGTTCGCATTCCATCCTCCGGGCCTGGTCCGAAATGAAGAAGGAACTTGAGGAGGGCGGAGAGGTCATCATCGTCCCCGACGGCCCGCGCGGACCGGCCCGCGAGCTCAAGCTCGGCTGCCTCAAGCTCTCCCAGAAAACAGGCGCGCCCCTCGTGCCGTTCACCTACTCGGCCTCCAAGAAAAAGGTGTTCAAAAGTTGGGACGGCTTCATCGTTTTTCGCCCCTTCGCGAAAGTCCGCGCCCTCTTCGGGGAACCGATATTAATCGACCCTTCTTTAGAGGGAGAATCCCTCGAAAATGAAAGGCGGCGCGTCGAACGGATTCTCATCGAACTGGACGCGAAGGCCGACGCGTTTTTCCTATCGCCATCTCATCATTCATCTCTAGGGAAGCATCTTTTCGTGTGAGAAGGAATTCAGGCTCGGGGCGCGCCCTCCGT
>CAZJBD010000052.1:0-14645 GCA_964544265.1 uncultured Eubacteriales bacterium | reverse complement strand
CGTTCCGCGAATTTCAAGGCATTCAAAAAGCGCCCATCCGTAATGGGCCAGCCCATGAGGCCCGAAGCCAAGGCCAGGTCGACCCCCTGCTGGCGGTAGGTCCGGGCGTAGGATCCGCCCGGGTCAAAAGTGACGGATACGGTCCGCGGCTCGCCCCCGAGCAGGTAGCGGGCAGTCCTGCCGATGTGGTAAGAGCCCGCGGTATGAGAACTCGATGGGCCGCGCATGACGGGGCCGAGGACATCGTTAAGGATACTGATGAATTCCATGATCGCTCCGCACGCTATTGTAGCCGAATGGGGAGCGACCGGCAATCGCCCCTGACTCACTTCCTGTCGTCAGAACCGAGTGTAGAAATCGTTGCCCTTGTCGTCGACAATGATGAAGGCCGGAAAATCCTTGACCGTGATCAAGTAGATGGCCTCCATGCCGAGCTCGGGATATTCCAGAACCTCGGATGCCGTGATGCAGTCCTTGGCCAGGCGGGCTGCCGGGCCGCCGATGGATCCGAGATAGAATCCCCCGTGCTCCCGGCAGGACTCGGTTACGACCTTGGAGCGATTGCCCTTGGCCAGCATAACGAGGGAGCCGCCTTTTTTCTGGAAGATGGGGACATAGTCGTCCATGCGGCCGGCCGTTGTCGGACCGAAAGAGCCGGAGGCGCATCCAGGCGGAGTCTTGGCCGGGCCGGCGTAGTATATGATATGGTCCTTAATATACCGGGGAAGGTCTTCGCCCCTGTCGAGACGCTCCTTGAGCTTGGCGTGGGCGATGTCCCGGCCGACGACGATCTTGCCGGTCAGGGACAACCGTGTCGCCACGGGATGTTTGCTGAGCTCGGCCCTGATCTCAGCCATGGGCCGGGTAAGGTCGATTTTGACGGCCGGCGTCTTCATCTCGGGGATCCGGGTCAAGTATCGGGCCGGGTTCGTTTCCAGCCGCTCGAGAAAGATGCCGTCCCGGTTGATTTTCGCCTTGATGTTGCGGTCGGCGTTGCAGCTTACCCCCATGCCGATCGGGCAGGAGGCGCCGTGCCGTGGGAGTCGGATGACCCGGACGTCCAGGCAGAAATATTTTCCGCCGAACTGAGCGCCAAGCCCGAGCCGGCGTGACGACTCCAGGAGTTTGGATTCGAGCTCCAGGTCCCGGAAGGCGTGAGCCGTGAGACTCCCTTTCGTTGGCAGGTGGTCCAGGTAGCCGGCGGAGGCAAGCTTAACGGTCTTGAGGGTCAGCTCCGCGGACGTCCCGCCGACGACGAACGCCAAGTGATAGGGCGGGCAGGCCGCCGTCCCCAGCGTTTTCATCTTGGCCGTCAGGAACTTGGGCAGGGCTTCTGGATTCAAGGTGGCCTTCGTTTCCTGGAAAAGGTACGTCTTGTTTGCGGAGCCGCCTCCCTTGGCGATGAAGAGGAATTCGTAGGCGTCACCCGGAGTGGCATACAACTCGATCTGGGCGGGGAGGTTTGAGCCGGTATTCTTCTCGTCATACATCGTCAGGGGCGCGTTCTGAGAATACCGGAAATAGTTTCGCGTGTAGGCGTTGAAAACACCCCTGGACAGGGCTTCCTCGTCGTTCCCTTTGGTCCGGATGGCCTGGCCCTTTTTTCCGATAATGATGGCCGTTCCCGTGTCCTGGCACTGCGGGAAAACGCCCTCGGCCGAAATGATCGCGTTCTGAAGAAGCTCGAGGACCACGTATTTATCGTTGTCGGAGGCCTCCGGATCGTCCAGAATCTTCTGAAGTTGTTTGAGATGAGACGGCCGGAGAAGGAACGCGACATCACGGAATGCCTGCTCGGCTAGGCCAGAGAGCCCCTCGGGTTCAATTTTAACGATCTCCCGGCCCTCAAACAAAGCCGTCGAAACATGATCCTTGGTCAAAAAACGATATTCGGTCGTGTCTTGGCCCTTGGGAAACATTCCCTGGTAAATGAACTCGGGCATGACGAAAAACCCTCCTTTCGAAAGTCGCTTTGATTTGTTCGCTCGTCGCCCGCGGGGCGGCTCAGGAAGAGAGTTTCAGAATCCCCCACTCAAAGCCTTTTTCGAAGGCCATAAGATTCAAGGGCTCCGTGCCCCTGGGGACCGACGTCTCGATGGCCTTGCGCATGGCGTTCTTGGAAACGAGGTTCGTAACGGCCGTGAAAAATCCGGCCATGACCATGTTGAGGACCACTTTCCGGCCCAGCTCCTCGGCGATCCGGGTGGCGGGGATCCCGTAAATTTTGACCGTCGGGGGGACGCCCTTGGGGTCGACCAGTTCTTCTTCAATGAGCAGCTTGCCGTTGGGGTCGAGCTGCGGGGAAAATTTTACGAAAGCCTCCTGGCTCATGATGACCATGACGTTTGGCCGCTTGATATAGGGATAAAGGATGGGCTGGTCGGAGAGGATGACCTGGGAGCTGCAAGAGCTGCCCCGGGCCTCCGGACCGAAAGATTGGGTCATCGTGGCGTTCTTCTGATCGAAAATCGAAGCGGCCTTGCCTATGACGTAGCCGGTCAGGATCACGCCCTGCCCGCCGAACCCGCCGATCTTGACTTCTGTTTTTTCCATGTCATCCCTCGTAAAGCTGGTACCTATCGCCGAGGACCTTTTTGAAGTGTTCGTTCATCGCTTGGATATAGGTCGGGCGCTCGATATCGACGAATTTGCCGACGATGATCCTGTTGCGCAGCTGGATGTCCACGTCCTTGGTCTTGGCGTCATTGCGGATCTCGCTATTATTGCAGTACCAGCGAAGACGATCGAGCCCGTCGCCCAATCGTTGCTGCCGTTCATAGATCGTCGGGCAAGGGGCGATGATCTCGATAAAGGAGAATCCGGGCTTGTTCAGGGCCTCGACCATGGACTGCGTCTGGTTATAAATATGCAGGGACGTCCAGCGGGCCACGTAAACCGCTCCGACCGACTCGGCTAGGAAGGGAAGATTGAAGGGCGTCTCAAAATTGCCGTACGGAGAGGTCGGCAAAACGGCCCCTTCGGGTGTCGTCGAGGCGACTTGGCCGCCGGTCATCGCATAATTGAAGTTGTTGATGCAGATGACGACGATGTCGACGTTCCGCCGGGCGGCGTTGATAAGGTGGTTGCCGCCGATGGCGATGATATCGCCGTCGCCGCTGAAGACCACGACTTTGAGCTTGGGATTGGCCAGCTTGAGCCCGGTGGCGAACGGAATGGCCCGTCCGTGGGTTGTATGAAAAGAATCGACCTTGACGTAACCGGCCACCCGGCCCGAACAGCCGATGCCGGAGACGACGGCGATGTTGTCCAGCGGGATTTTGCACTTTTCCAGGGCCTTGGCGAAACAGTTGACGCTCACCCCGATCCCGCAGCTGGGACACCAGATGTGAGGCATGCGGTCCATCCGCATGAAATTGTCCATGGGATGCTCGGCGGGGCAGCTCGCCGGCTGTTCTTGTCTGGCCAGTTTGAGTTCGTTTATGACCGACATTTGTATGCCTCCACGATTTTCGCCGCGATATCCTCCACGGAATGGACGGTGCCGCCCCCGTGTCCGGCCAGCAGGACCGGCGTTTTTCCGCGGCAAGAACGCTCGACCTCCAGGAGCATCTGGCCGTAGTTCATCTCAGCCACGACCATGGCCTTTCCTTGGCAGGCGAGTTCGTAAATCCGTTTTTCGGGGAAGGGCCAGCAGATGATGAGCCTCAACATTCCGACCTTGATCCCCTGGTTCTTCGCTAGGGCAATGGCCTCGACGGAAACCCGCGACGTGATGCCATAGGAAACGACAACAACTTCAGCGTCCCGGACGTCGGTTTCTTCGACATGATAGATTTCGTCGGCGTGGAACCGGATCTTGTTCACCAGCCGGTGGACGAGTTGCTCCTGGATCTCGGGACTCATGTCGGGATAGCCCCTATAGTCGTGGGTCAAGCCGGTCACGTGGAGCCGGTACCCGTCGCCGGCCTTGAACATATCGGGAACGAGGTCTTGGGTCGGCTTAAAAGGGAGGTATTCGTTCGGGGGGAGTTTCGTGAAACGCCGCGGCCGGATCTCGATCTTGTCGGCGGGAGGGATAACGACCTTCTCCATCATGTGGCCGACGCACTCGTCCATCATCATCATGACCGGCACCCGGTACTGCTCCGAGAGGTTGAAGGCGTCGATCATCAGATTGAAACACTCCTGAGGCGAATTGGGGGCAAGGGCGATAATCTCATAGTCGCCGTGCGATCCCCAGCGGGCCTGCATCATATCCGCCTGGCCGGGCAAGGTCGGGAGACCCGTCGAGGGCCCGCCCCTTTGGACATCAACGAAGACGCACGGCGTTTCGGTCATCGCCGCCAGGCCGATGTGCTCCATCATCAGGGAATAGCCGGGACCGCTGGTTACGGTCATCGCCTTCTTGCCGCCCCAGACGGCCCCTTGGATGGCGATGGAGGCCGCGAGTTCGTCCTCCATCTGGATGAAGATGGCGCCGGGCACGAGAGGCGCGCGCCTAGCGAATCGCTCCACGACTTCGGTCGACGGCGTAATCGGATAGCCGGCCACGAAGCGGCATCCTGCCGCCAGAGCGCCCTCGCAACAGGCGTGGTCCCCGTCAAGATAATGAGAGCCGGTTAGAACTCCTTTTGGATCAGCTTTCACGGGACATCACCTTTCAATGGAATCTCCATCCCTAAGACACGCTTGCTTTCTTGGCCACTTCATACGTATAAATGGCGAACTCCGGGCAAATCATCCGGCAGAAACCGCAGTTGACGCACAGCTCGATGTTCTGGATTTCCGGAAAATGGTAGCCCTTAGCGTTGAATTTGTTCGAGACCACCAGGACTTGGTGCGGGCAGTATTCAATGCAGAATTTGCACCCCTTGCACCGCTCCTCGAGAATGACGATCTCGCCCTGGGGAACGGAGGGCTTGCCCTTTCCGAAGGGCCGTTCTCTTTGCCTCACGCGCATGGGAAGACCTCGCTCATGGATTATCTCAGCGTCCCAAGATATTTCGTCGTCAACTGCTTTTTCCGAACCTCGGGGTTGGAATAGTCCGGAAGGATCATCGGCGACACGCGGCTGTCCAGGACGATATGGGCGTCCGCCAAGGCCCGGTGATACCTTCTCACGTGGTCCAGGCTGAGTGAACCATCCTTGAACTTGTTGTGGACGTATTCGGCCGCGGAACAGCCGGCGATCCGCCCGAAGACCACGACATCCAGAAGGGAGTTGCCCATCAGACGGTTCTCGCCATGGACGCCTCCGCTGACCTCGCCGGCCACGAAGAGCCCGGGGACTTTGGTTTCACAATTGTTTTTAATTTCGAGCCCCCCGTTCTGATAATGGAGGGTCGGATAGATGAGCATCGGCTCCTTGGTGATATCGATGCCGTAGCGGTGGAACAGGATCCACTTGCCAGGAAACTCCTTCCGGACCGTCCCTTCTCCCTTCAAGAAGTCGATCATCGGGGAATCCAGCCAGATTCCGTATTTTCCTGTCGGCGTCGGGACGCCTTTTTTGCGCTCCAGACATTCCCGGATGATCGCTGACGATTCGACGTCCCTGGGTTCGCGTTCGTAGACGAATTGCTCCCCCTCGATATTGAGGATGTTGGCTCCGGCGCCGCGGACCTTCTCCGTGATGAGGAGGCCTTCCGCCTGCTCCGGAAAGACGGCACCGGTAGGGTGGTACTGGACGGCGTGGAGGAACTTCAGGGGGACTCCGGCCCGGTAGCCCAGGACCAAGCCGTCACCCGTGGCCCCGTAATGGTTGGTCGTCATGAACCCTTGAATATGGAGCCGGCCCGATCCGCCCGTGGCCAGAACCGTGGCCTTGGCCTTGATGACGAGGTATTCCTCGGTTTCCAGGTTGAAGAGGACCGCTCCGGCACAGGCGCCCTTGTCGTTGAGGATGAGCTCGACCGCCGGGGAAAACTCCAGAACCTTGATATCGTCGGGGTGGTTCTTGGCTTCATCGCGTAATGTCCGCATGATTTCCGCGCCGGTGATATCTCCGGCGTAATGCATCCGTTTCCGGCACGTTCCTCCGCCGTGCATCGTCTTGAGGCGCCCGTCCTCGAATTTCGAGAACATCGCTCCCAGCTTTTCCAGCCAGGCCATCACCTTGGGCGCTTCCACGACCAGGGTCTCCACGAGCTCGGGATCGTTCTTGAAATGACCGCCGCCCATAACGTCCAGATAGTGATAATAGGGCGAATCCTTCTCGCTCTTCGTGGCGGCTTGGATGCCGCCCTCGGCCATCATGGTATTGGCGTCTCCCAGACGGAGCTTGGTGGCGATGACGGCTTTCATTCCGTTCTGCACGGCCAGGAGGGCCGCCGAGGTGCCCGCCCCTCCGCCGCCGATGACGAGGACATCGGTCTCATAATCCACTTGCGACAGATCGACTGCGTCCGGGTCGAGACGGCTTTTGGCGTGGAGAATGGCGACCATTTCCCGGGCGATTCGGTACCCCTTGTTGGGGCCGACGAGGATTTCCGTCCGTCCCTCTTCCTTGAAGTCGGGATGATATTTCAGGATATCCTCCCGCTCCTTGAGCGACATGGCCGGGAATTCCTCGCCCCGGCGCTTCTTTTCGACGCGCACAGGCCGGGTCTTTTCGACCCTCTTGATGAGTTCCTTCAATTCGGGTGTGTATGGCATGTTCTCTCTCCCTTGGATATTCTGTCCGCCCCTCTAATCCGCGAAAACGCAGGTTTTGTCCTTTGGAACCCAGAACTCATCGGCTATGTCGGGTTCAATTTCCAGGGCTTTATAACGTTTTTTGAGCTCTTCCAGGGCGAGGGATTTGAGCTCCTGCAGAGGCTTGTCGAACCGCTTCTTTTTGATGTCCTCGACCGCTTTGTCGAGATGCACGGCCCTTGGAGCCAAATAGCGGGCGTAGAGCCTGCGAGCCAGGATCGCAACGTTATACTGGACTTCCTCCGCAGGGCAACGGGCCGAGCACAGCCCGCACATTACGCAGTCAAATGAGTTGTCGGCCACGGCCGTGAGGTCCCCCTGAATAGCCTTGGAGACATAGCCCATGACGTCGATGTCCATGGGGCAGCTCCGGGTGCAGGTCCCGCATCCAACGCACTTGAAGATTTCCGGATAGAGGGCGCCCAGCACGGCCCCGGTTGGCTCGAGCTTCTCGATGTCGTAGACGGCCTTGTTGCCCGGAAAGAAGGGGATCTGGGCGATATACATGTCCGGCTGGACGACGGTTTGGCAGGCCAACCCGACCTCGATCCGGTAGGAGGCGGGGTACCGGAATACGGTTCCGCACGCTCCGCAGATCCCGCCCCGGCATCCACATCCCCTGATGAGGAGGTATCCCGCATGCTCAAGCGCCTTTTGAATGGTGAGGGACGCCGGGACCTCGTATCTCTTCCCCATGATATAAATGGGGACGAGCTTCTTTTCCTCGTTCTCGGCAGTCCGTTTGGATTTGGTTGGTTTTTTACTCATTTTTTTCTTCCCTCGCAACCAAGGCTTGATCGTTCAGATTCAGGGGCCCCAGGGCCCGAATCTGCTTCGTGAATTCATCTATCTTCTCCGCGAATTTTCTCCCCTCCGCGGCTGAAATCCATTCCAGCCGCAACCGGTTGGGGTCGATTCCCAGGTCGCGGAGGATGTTCTTGAACAGGGTCACCCGACGGAGGGTTTTGTAGTTGCCTTCGACATAATGGCAGTCCCCGGGATGGCAGCCCCCGATGAAGACGCCGTCCGCGCCCCGGCGAAAGGCGTAGAGGATGTGCTGGGGATCGACGCGGCTCGAGCACATCACCCTTAAGTTAACCCCATTGGGCGCGTAGGTCATCCGTGAGGTCCCGGCCAGGTCTGCAGCCGTGCTTGTGCACCACTTGCATAAGAAGCACATGATTTCGGGTTCGAACATGATCAGCCTCCCAGCATGGCCGTAAGCATGGCGAAGATCTGCTCATCGGTTTGATTTCTTTGTTGAGCCGCTCCGGAGGGGCAGGCCGCAGCGCAGGCCCCGCAGCCCTCGCACAGAACCTCGTTGACTTGGACGACACCCCGTTCTTTGTCCAGAGACCGGGCGTCGTAGGGACACATCGTGATGCAGATCCCGCATCCGGAACACAGATCGGTGTTGACCGGGACGATCTCAGGCGAATGGGTGAGCTCCTTTTGGGCAAAGAGATCGCCGACCTTGGCCGCCGCGGCAGAGGCCTGGGCGACGGCTTCGGGGATGTCTTTGGGGCCCTGGGCGCAGCCGGCGAGGTAAAATCCGGCGTTCAAGCTTTCCACCGGGCGGAGCTTAGGATGGGCTTCGGCCAAGAAGCCGTGGATGTCGGTCGAGACCTTCAGTTTCTTAAGGAGATCATCCACTCCCTCAGCCTTGACCATCGCCATCGCCAGGACGACCATGTCTGCTTCGACCTCGACTTTCTTCCCGGTCAGGGTGTCGACGCCCCAGACGATGAGCTTGTCGCCTTCTTTGTAGATTTTGGAAACTTTTCCCCGGACGTAAAGGACTTTGTCTTCCTCGACTGTCCGCTGGTAGAATTCATCGAATGCTTTGCCGCCCGTCCGGACGTCGATGTAAAAAACGGTCGCATGGCCGTCCGGAACGCGGTGTTTATAAAGCATGGCGTGCTTGGCCGTATACATGCAGCAGATCTTGGAGCAGTAGGGGTTGTGCTTTTCCGTGTCCCGGGAGCCGCAGCACTGGACGAAAACGACGTTTTTGGGGACCTTCCCGTCGGAAGGCCGCCGGACCTCGCCGCCCGTCGGGCCCGACGCCGAAAGGATCCGTTCGAATTCGAGCCCATTGATGACGTCGTCGTATTTCTCGCTGCCATATTCGCCGAGGGCCTGAAGGCTGTAGAGGTCATATCCCGTGGCGATGACAATGCTTCCGACCATCTCCTCGAAAAATTCCTCCTTCATGTCATAATCGATGGCCTTTTTATCGCACACATCCTTGCACTTCCCGCACCGGACGGGCTTCAGCCCGAGGCAATGCTCCGCGTCCAACGTATACGTCCCGGGAATGGCCTGAGGGAACGGCATATATATGGCCTTCCGGAAGGACAGTCCCATGTTGAACTCATCGGGCGCGATTTGGGGACAGACCTTTTCGCATTCGCCGCATAGGTTGCAGAGACTTTCGAAGACGTAGCGGGGTTTTTTCTTGATCTTCACTTTAAAGTTGCCGATGAAGCCTGAGACCGATTCTACTTCATGGTAGGTCAGGAGCTTGATGTTGGGATGGCGGGATACCTCGACCATCTTGGGTGTCATGATGCACTGCGAGCAATCCAAGGTTGGAAACGTTTCCGACAACTGGATCATCTTGCCGCCGATCGATGGGTTTTTCTCCACCAGGAGAACTTGATAGCCGTGGTCGGCGATGTCCAGGGCGGCCTGGATGCCGCTGATGCCTCCCCCGATGACGAGCGCCCTCTTTTTGATGTCCACCTTAATCGGTTCCAGGCTCTCGTTCAACCGCGCTTTAGCGACATGGGACTTGATGATCTTAATGGCCTTCCGGGTAGCTCTCTCCTTATCCTTGTGGACCCAGCTGTCCTGCTCGCGGACGTTGGCGATTTCGATCTGATAGGGGTTGAGACCAGCCAGTTTAGCCGCCTCCTGGAAGGTCTTTTCATGCAGGGTCGGTGAACAGGCGGCGACGATAATGCTGTCCAGCTTTTTCTCCTTGATCGTGTCGATGATCATCTGCTGGCCTGGGTCTGAACACATGTAGACATAGTTCGTGGAAAATGCGACGCCGGGATGGTCCTTCATGACCTGGGCCACTTTTTCCACGTCCACGACACCTGCGATGTTGACGCCGCAGTGGCAGACGAATAGCCCGATCCGCTTCTCTTTCTTGTCGTTTTTCATAGGATCACCTCGGGGCCCGGGCTTTCACGGAAGAGGGAGGCGGGAGAGACGGCATGTTGATCCAGCCCCAGGACGCTTCTTTCCACTCCCAGGCCCCACGCGAGCAGCTGGGTGAAAAAGAGGACGGGCAGGCCGGGGAAATCGAGGAATTTCTCTTTGATCAATTCCTGGCGGTGGTCCATGTTGTAAAAACAGAGCGGACAGCTGACGGCGATGGCCTCGGCCCCCTCCAACTTGGCCGACCGCAGGACCCGGTAGGATGCTTCGGTCGCGGCGGAGGGCAAAGAAACGGACAGGTATGATCCGCAGCATTCCTGCTTGAAGGGATAGTCCACAGGCGTGCAGCCGATGGTTTCCAGGAATTCCTCGAAGATGTGGGGGTTATCCGGCTCGTCTAGTCCGATCTCGTCGCGTGGCCTGAGCAGGCGGCAGCCGTAATAAGGAGCGACTTTGAGCCCGCGAAGGTCACGCTTCAAGGCGGAGCGGATCTTCTCGCGGCCGACAACGTCCCTGAGATATTCCAGAATATGGAGAATCCGGACTTCTCCGTCGTAGTCCTCGAAGCCGGTCGTTTTTTCCTTGGTCCAGCGATCAATTTTGATGTCGTCATGGAGGAACGCATTGACCCGCTTGCGTTTGATGGGGTCATCCCGGTGGGCCTTGTGGGCGCGCTTTAATACGGCATAGCAAAAAGAACAGCTGGTGACCAGGATATCGCCGCCTTCATCCTTGACCTGCCTCAGAACACGGATGGGCGCGGCCAGACCCACGATTTTTTCCTCCGTCAGCGGATATTCGGCCCCGCAGCACGTCCATCCGTCCGGCTCGACGAGCTCGATGTCCAACCGCTTCATCGCTTCGCGCGTCGAGAGGTCAAAGTTCGTCGTTTTGTTCTTCAGGGTGCATCCTGGATAATAATGGAGTCTCATGGTCGTCCTTCACTTGCTGAATTTACGGAAAACGGCGACAAGGACCTGTTGGGGAAGCTCTATCGCCAGCTCGGGTGAAACGTCACTAGGGCCGAAGATGTCCCTACTCTTGGGATCCAGGACATGACGAACGGCCTCCATAACGCGGGCCATGTCGATGCCTTTCGGGCACCGGGATTGGCAGGTAAAACAGGATGCACAGATGGAGAGCGTCTTAGAATTAAGGACTTCGTCCTTCAGTCCCATTTGGACCAGACGGATGATCTGATTGGGAAGGAGGTCCATCTCAAAGGCCACCGGGCATCCGGCTGAGCACCGTCCGCACTGGTAACAGGCGTAGACGTTCTCCCCGGATAGCTCCTCGATCCTCTCGATAAATTTACTCTCTTCGGCTCCCGCCTTGAGCTTGACTCTCATGCTCTCTCCTCATGCCGGTTAAAAAAATATCTATCCTTTAGGTCTGAGTCGTCTTTTTCAGCTTGCGAAGAGACGTTTCGGCGACGTCTCGGACTTTTTTCTTTTCAATTTTGCGGGCCAGGAGTTTTTCCAAAGGCGAGATCGCCCTTGGATCGCCGATCTCTCCTAATAGCCGGACTGCGCGGAACCGGGTCGTCCAGGATCTGCTGGACAGGGCATCGATCAATGGCTCGACGGCCGCACTTCCAAAGTTCAAAAGGGCGTTCTCCGCGCTCTCCCGAACGCTCCAGTGAGGGTCGGCCATGGCTTTGAGCAAGGGCATGATGGAAATCGGGTCCTGGAAGTTGCCCAACAAGCGGGCCGCCTGGGTCCTTAGGTCCCTGGAGCTGTCTTTGAGGCAAAGAAGACCCGCCTTAAGAACGCCGGGCTGCCCGGTTCCGATGTTTCTCAGGGACCTGATTGCTTCCCTTCGAACAAACGCCGCCCGGTCTTTCCTGGCCGTCTGAACGAGATGTTTTACGGCCAGCGGGCCTCCGAGCTTTCCCAGCGCTCGGACCGCTTCCATTCGGACGTTGTCCGAATTGTCCTGCAAGGAAGGCGTGATAAGAGGAACCAGGGATGCGTCTCCGACCTCCATCAGGACCTTGAGGGCGCAGCAGCGTCCCCAAGCGGCGCATCCGATCTGGCCTAAGGCCCCCATGGCCTCGTCCTGGACGTCGGGGAGCCCGTCTATGACGAGGGATTTGAGCTGCCCGACGACGCGATGGTCCTCCAGTCCTCCAAGAGCCTTGATGGCTCTGAGCTGAAGCTCCGGATGCTCTTTGTCGCAAGAGTCCTTTTTGAGGATCTCGATGTCTGAGCGGTTGAAGGAGAGCGTGGGAACAAGGAGCCTGGTCACCGAGGGGCCGAAGCTCACCAGGGCGGTTATGGCGGCTTGCCGGACGATGAAATAACTGCTTCTGAGGTGAGTGATCAAGGCCGGTACGGACTTGGGATCGCCGATCTTGCCCAAACACCGGAGCAGGGCCCGCTGGGCGAATTTGTACCTTTCTCTCGCCAGGGCGTTCAGAAGGGGCATGGTCGCCTGCCGCCCGAGCCGGACGATGGCCGCGGACGCCTCTTCCTGGACTCGGCTCACATTGTCTTCGATTCTTTGGACGAGGGCTTCAACGCTGGAAACGTCCCCGATAAAGCCCAGGGCTTCGGCGGCGCTCGCCCTGACCTTCCATTCGTCGTCTTGGAGAAGATTCATAAGGAAGGGAACGGACTGGCGGCATTTCAGTCTGCCCAGGGCCCGGGCGGCGTTGGCCCGGACCGTGGCCGAAGAATTGACCAGGGCTTCGTGGAGAAGGGGAAGGCATTCCTGTCCGAATTCCTGAAAGCCTTCGATGGCCAGGTCCACGATTTCCTCGTTGTCCAAGGACAGCATATGGACCAGGACGCGGGCCAGCCGGATGCCCCGGCGACTGATGACGTCCTTAATCTTGCCTTTGATCTCCGCGACCGCCTGGGTCCGCACGATCCATTCGGGATCATCCACGGCCTTCAGGATCTCGTCGATCACCCGGTAGTCCCCGAGCTTCCCTAAGGCCGCCACGGCGGCCCAACGGATGTTGGATGTCGGCGAACGGAAGATCTTGGGCTTTATCAGCTCCTCGATGGCATCCGCCCGTCCGTAACGGCCCAAGGATAGCACGGCCGCGTGCTGGATGCCGGGATTGGGATCGCCCAGCCGCTCCACGAGGAGGGAATAGACCTCCTCGGCTTTTTCGTAGCCCAGCTCCATGATCGCGGCCCGAACGGCCGCAGCATCGGAGCTTTCGCGGACAACCTGGAGGGCGGTTTCCAGCGATCCTGAGGGCTTCATCTCCATGTCAAACCTTCTCGATATTACCTTTGCAGTCTCCGTCAATATTGATAGAGGTTACATGATAGTCGCAGTCGACGTTCGCCAGAGCTTTCGCGGCAGCCCGAAAGCAGCCGATCCGGGCGCAGGTCAGGTCGCGGATCGAAAATCCTTGTTCGATGAGGGCCTGGCAGCTTTTCAAGTACACGCAGTCATGGACGGTGACTTCCACATGGAACGGGTTGACTTCGACAAGCTCGAAATCGCTGGCCTCCCGGATGACCCCGCCCGTAAGCAGGATCCGGATGTAGTCCTCGACGGCCTGCAGGATCGAGTCTGATTTTTTGATCTGCATTCCGTATTGATCGCCCAGAAGATGGAAGTAGTGCTGGACGGCGTGTTCGTAGGCCCGTTCAATGAAAACCCTGGGACGGGTCCCGTGGAAGTCCCGCGCCGTTTCTTCCAAAGCACTCAACCAGGATAATGCGACAAGCCAGCCCGCTTCTCCACGATCGATCTTATCCATGCTCGTTTCCTTTATTCTTTGGCGGCTTTTTTTGATTTCCCGCCGTAGAGACCAAACTCAACCGTCGAAGCTCCCTCTCGACGACCTCTGTCTCCACTCTCCGGCCGAGGCTCTGGCTCAACTTTGCGGCCAGGGCTGCGGGTTCCAGCTCGGTGTTCCGGGCCCACAGGAGGACAAGCTTGGCCGTCTCCTGCGGCTGGAATTCCGCCGCCCGTTTTTCGGCGGCTTCAGGGGGAGGGGCGAGCGCCGTTCGATCCGCAGTTTCCAGGATATGGCGAGTGTCCTTGGCGATCGCCAGCTCTTCGTTCGTCGGGACGATCAGGACCTTCACCGGCCCCGCGCTGATGTCCGGTTCATTCGCTTCGTTCTTCTTAAGATCAATGGCGATGCCTAAATGAGCCAGACCCTGCGTTGCGAGGCGCCTGACCAGGCGGGAATTTTCTCCGACGCCGCCCGTGAAGACGACGGCATCCAGCCTGCCCAGGGCAGCTGTATAAGCCCCAATATATTTTTTAATATAATAGCAATAGATCTCGATGGCCAGTTGATGGCGCTCGCTTCCGCGGGCGGCGTCCTGTTCGATCTCGCGCATATCGTTGGACGTCTCGGTTAGGCCCAGCATGCCGCTGTTTTTATTCATGATGGCATCGATTTCCTTAGTGCTGAGCTTCTCCCTTTCCATGACGTAGGGGACGAGCGCCGGATCGATGCTTCCGCAACGCGTGCCCATAATCAGACCTTCGAGGGGTGTGAATCCCATGGTCGTGTCGACGGATCTTCCGCCGTCGACAGCAGCGATGCTGGCCCCGTTGCCGAGATGACAGGTGATGATCTTCAGGTTCTGGATGGGGCGCTTCATGAACTCCGCGGCGCGGTGGGCGATATAATTGTGGGACGTCCCGTGGAAGCCATACCGCCGAATCCGGAGTTTTTTATAGAGAGCATAGGGGAGGCCGTATATGAATGCCTGGGGAGGGATCGTTTGATGAAAAGCGGTGTCGAAAACCGCGACCTGGGGTGTGCCGGGAAGCAGGGCTTCACAGGCCTCGATGCCCTTCAAGTTGTGAGGGTTGTGCAGGGGCGCAAACTGAATGCATTTCCT
>CAZJBD010000051.1:0-14727 GCA_964544265.1 uncultured Eubacteriales bacterium | reverse complement strand
CTCGTTGCGGAGCTGGAGAGGGTCCACAGCCACCTCCTTTGGCTCGGGGTGGCCGGTCACGAGGCGGGCTTCGACTCCTTCTTTATGTACACCTGGCGCGACCGCGAGATCGTCATGGACCTTCTGGAAATAATATCCGGCAACCGCGTCCACTATGCCATCAACACCATCGGCGGCGTCCGCAGGGACATCGACGAGGCCCAGCGGAAAAAAATCCTTGATTCTCTGGATACGTTGCGTAAGAGAACGGATTACTACCTGATGATCGGGGCCAACGAGCCGAGCTTCGTTGCCCGGCTGTCCCGCGTCGGCTACCTATCGAAGGAGGACGCCATCGCTCTCTGCGCTGTCGGGCCGACAGCGCGTGCCTCGGGAGTCGCCCAGGACGTCCGTAAGGACGACCCCTACGCCGTCTATGGAGAAATCCCCTTCGAAGTCTGCACCTCGGACCTCTGTGACGTCCTCGGCCGGACCATCGTCAGGATTAATGAGGTCCTCCAGGCCTACAACATCATCGAGTTTCTGATGAAGAACCTGCCCGAAGGGCCGATCGCTGTCAAAGCGCCCCGCAAAGCCAAGCCCAACGAGGTCGTCAGCCGCTACGAGGCGCCGCGGGGAGAGAATATCCACTACATCAAATCCAACGGTACGGACAAACCGGAAAGGCTCAAGGTCCGGGCCCCCACGCTTGGCAACTACGCCGCAACCATCAAAATGCTCACGAACGGGTTCATCGCCGACATCCCCCTGATTTTTGCCGCCATCGATCCATGCATCTGTTGCGCAGAGAGGACGGTTGTGGCCGTCGACGCCCGGAGCGGCGAGGAGAGGACGCTCAGTTTCAGCGAACTCAGACGGATGGCCGGCAGTCGTTTCAAAAAAGTCTCTCAGAAAAGGAATGCGGCATGGCCGTTTTAAGAACGATCCTCTATTTGCTGGTCTATCCCGGCGTGATTTTCCTCTTCGTCTACTCGACGTTTGCCGAATGGTTCGACCGCAAGGTTTACGCTCGCCTCCAGAACCGGATGGGTCCGACCCACACCGGACGATGGGGGCTCCTCCAGCCCATCGCCGACTTCGTCAAGCTGATGTCCAAGGAGGATATCGTGCCGGAGCTGGCCGACAAACGCCTGTTCACGATCCTGCCTATCTTCGGGCTGGCCATCGTTTCCACGGCCGGCCTGCTTCTTCCGGTCTGGAACTTCGACCTCGCGGCCCCCGGCTTCACCTCCTTTCCCGGAGACATCGTCGTCCTCCTCTATCTCTTGAGCCTGCCGACCCTGGTCTTCTTCCTGGCCGGCTGGTCTTCGACGAGCTTTTTCTCGACAATCGGAGCGACCAGGGTCTTGACGATGCTGTTCGGATACGAAGTGCCTCTCTTTCTCTCGGTCCTCAGTCCGGCCCTCCTGGCCGGCACTTGGCGCCTGGCCGAGATCGCCCGCTTTTATCAGCAAAGGCCTCTTCTCATTCTGCCCAACCTCCTGGGCTTCGTCGTCGCCCTCATCGCGGTCCAGGCCAAGCTCGAACGGACGCCCTTTGACATCCCTCATGCCGAAACGGAAGTCGTCGGGGGGACGTTTACCGAGTACTCAGGAAAAAAACTGGCCTTCTTCCGCTTGATGACGGACGTCGAAATGGTCGTATCAGCGGGACTCCTAGCTGCCGTCTTCCTGGCCGGCTTTCCGGGCGGCGCCCTCCTCGGCTTCGCTCAATTCGTCGCCAAAACCCTGGTCGTCATTTTCCTCCTCTCCCTGATGAGGGCCCTCACCTCTAGGATCCGGGTCGATCAGGTCGTTTCCTTCGCCTGGAGATACTTGGCCCCACTGGCCGTCCTTCAGCTCCTCATCGTCATTTTGATCAAGGGATTCTTATTATGAAGATCGCAGCCTTTATGCCCGAGCTTCTCCGCCACCTCTTCCGGAAACCGGCCACCGTAGATTATCCCTTCAAAAAGCTGGAAGTCCCCAAGGACTTCCGGGGGACCCCCTTCCTCCATCCCGAGCTGTGCATCGCCTGCCGCGCCTGCGAGAGGGACTGCCCGGCCGAGGCCATCGAGATCTCGGTCGTAAGCGACGTCGATAAGACGTTCAAGATGGTCATCCACAACGACCGCTGCGTCCACTGCGCCCAGTGCGTGGATTCCTGCCCGACGACACCGAAGAAAGCCATGGACATGGACACCGCTTTCGAGATTGCCGATTTCGACCGCCACAATCTCAAAGCCGAGTGGGTTTTCGTGCGGGCCGTCCAGAAGCCCAGGCCTCCGGCTCCCCCCGCCGCGCCGGCCGCCCCCAAAACCGAAACCTCGTCTTGACGCTGCCGCCCTCCCGGCGGGATCGCCGCACCAAGGACATGGGGTAGAAGGGAAGCGGTCGTTCGAAACAACGAAAGAAGATGGATACAGACTGGAAGCAAAAGCTCCGCCGCGGGCTCAAGGAGGAAGGACGGTTGGTGATCCTCGGTGTCGGCAACCCGTTGAAGGGGGATGACGCGGCGGGTCTGCTTGTCGTCGAGCAGGTCATGAGAAACGTTCCGGCCAGAGCCCGGCCGGGGACTAGGATTTTCCGGACCTACGACGTTCCGGAAAATTATACGGGCAAGATCCGGAAGTTCAAGCCGGCTCGGATCCTCATCATCGACGCCGCTCTGGCCGGCCTCAAGCCCGGGGATGTCTTCATCCTGGAAAAGGAGAAGATCGCGATCGAAGAGATCTCCAGCCACAAGATCCCGCTCATGCTCTTGATCTCATACCTGGAACAGAACACCGGCTGTAAGGTGACCGTCCTTGGGATTCAGGCCAAGGACCTGTCTTTCGGCGTGCCTATCACCCCCGTCGTCAAGACGGCCGTCAAAACCATCGCGGACTTTTTAACCCTATCGTTAAAGAGCAAGATCTGCCGCTGACATCTCCTGGGCGCTTAACGAACGTAATGGAAGGGCGGGAGAAGGGCCTTCCTAGAATTCAAGGCGGGGCCCCTAGATTTTCATCGGCATCAGGACATAGATATTCTTGATGTTTTCCTCGATCTCCGGCTTCAAAAGGACGGCGCTGTTCTCGTCCCGGATCTCAAAAATAACACGCTCTGAATTCACCGTCATAAGGAAATCCAGGAGGTATTGAGAGTTGAATCCAATCTCGATATTGTCACCTTTATATTCGATGTCCAACTTATCCTTGGCCTCTCCGATCTCGGGATTCGAGGAAAAAAGACGCATCCTATTCTTTTCGATATAGAATTTGATGCCTTTTGACCTCTCCGAGGACAGGAGGGAGACCCTCCTTGTTGCGTTGGATAGTTCTTCCCGGGATATCAAAAGGATGTTTGGATTCTCTTTGGGGATGACAGCCTGGTAGTTCGGGAACTTGCTCTCGATAATCCTTGAGATGAGAGTCCGGCTGCCAACCTTGAAGAAGAGGTTGTTGTCGTCCATATCAAACTCGACGGTTTCATCCTCTTGCTTCCTGATCTCGGACAGTGTCTTCTTGGCCACGATGACACTGATGGCCTTATCCACTTTGAGCCCTTCGACCTTTAAGATTGTATAAGACAGCCGGTGGCCGTCCGTGCTCACGAGCTCGACGCTTTTATCCTTAAGAGACATGAGAGCCCCGTTAAGATAGTACCTCTGCTCTTGCGTGATCGCGTAATAAACACGGTCGATCATGTCCTTAAAACCGGCCAGGGGCAACTGAATATTCCTCTCAAACTTGGGCTCCGGGACTTGCGGGTAATCTTCCTTCCCCAGACAAAGGAGCTTAAATACGCTCTCCCCTGACACAATTTCCATTTGATCGTTTTTTTCTTCGAAGGTAACGTCTTGGCTCTCCGGGAGGGATTTAACGATTTCAAAAAGCTTCTTTCCGTTGATCGTCGTCGCGCCCGGCTTTTCGATAAAGGCCGTGAAGTGCGTCTTTAAACCGACCTCAAGGTCCGTACCTGTGAGCTCAACATCTTTCTCGGATACGTTCATGAGGATATTAGCAAGGATAGGCATCGTGTTCCGTTTCTCGACGATCCCTTGAAGGAGTTGGAGTTCATCTAGGATGTTTTCCTTAGGGGCGGTGAATCTCATTTTTCCACCTTTCAACGACCTTTAATATATTTATTGGATAGATAAATATCAATAGGAAAAATAGAATAAGAAAAGGCGTGGAAATGTGAAAAAATCATACAAGTCCCTGATTCCCTCATGACATGCAACCGATAAGGTTGTTGATTTCTTTGTTGAATTCGGAATCTTCATCGCGCATTTTCTCAATCTTGCGGATGCTATGAATGACCGTCGTGTGGTGTTTTCCTCCAAATTTTTTTCCGATCTCAGGCAGGGAGGATTTTGTGAGTTCCTTGGACAGATACATAGCAACCTGCCTTGGGAAGGCGATCTTCGGTGAATTATTCTTGGACTTGAGCTGAGAAGGCTTGATCTTGAACTTATGGCAGATGAGTTTTTGGATCCTTTCCACGGTGATAAGGGTCGAGGATGCGTCTAAAAGCCCCTTGAGAGCTTCCTTCGTGAGATCGAGGTCGATCTTCTCCCCTTTGAGGGAGGAGTAAGCGATGACGCGCCTCAGGTAGCCCTCGAGCTCTCGAATGTTGGAATGGACCTTGTCGGCGATATAGAGGGCGACGCTTTCGCTCAGGCTGACGTCCTCCATTTCGGCCTTTTTTTTGAGGATGGCGATCCGGGTTTCGATGTCCGGCTGCTTGATATCGGCGATCAGGCCCCATTCGAACCGGGACCGGAACCTCTCTTCAAGGTGGGGGATCTCCCTGGGGGGGCAATCGCTTGATATGACGATCTGTTTCTGACTGTCGTAGAGGTGATTGAAGGTGTGAAAGAACTCTTCTTTTGTCCGCTCCCGTCCGCCGAGGTAGTGGATGTCATCGATGAGCAGGAGGTCGACGCTCCTGTACTTTTCGCGGAAGTCCAGGATTTTCCCGTATTGGAGGTGATTGATCAGCTCATTCATGAACTTTTCCGTCGTGATGTAGAGGATCTTCATCCGGTGGTTATTCATCAGGGTATAATGCCCGATGGCGTTCATGAGGTGGGTTTTGCCCAGGCCGGCCCCGCCGTAGATATACAAGGGATTGTAAGACGTGCCCGGGTTCTTAGCGACGGCCGTCGCCGCAGCTTGGGCGAACTGATTGCAGGAACCGACGACGAAGTTGTCGAACGTGTAGTTCGGATTGAGGTTCGGATTCAGGATCAGCCCCTGCTTCGTTTTTCTCTCTTCCGGCGACTTCCGGATGAACGACGGCGGCGTTTCGTCGAAGATGTATTTGATATCAAACGTCTTGCCCAAGAGTTCCTTGGCGCATTCGTTGATCAAGCCCGAGTAATGGAACGACAGCCAGTCCCTGAAGTATGAGTTGGGGACCTTGATATAAAGAGTTTCGTTCTCTTCACCGATGAAGGTCGTCGGCTCGAACCATGTCTCGAAGCTGTTCGCGTCGACCTTTTTTTGAATGGCTTGGATGATTCGAAACCAAGAATTAATTTTATCTTCAGGTTCCATTAGTGACCCTAAGTTTTCCACAGATTTATCCACATCTGTGGAAAAACCCGCCCCTTGGCGCTAAAGGGTCGGGGAAAGCTAGAAAATCATAGCATTCTCAGGAACCGATTTCAAGGATTATTTTAAAAATCGAAGCCGATCCAGAAGTTCGTTTCGAAATTCTTGTCGCGGTCGAACTTGAAAGGCTTGGACATGCTCGGGATGTGAAGACCTTTGACGAATTCAACGTGAATCGGGAAGCCGAAAAGGAAAAATTCGAATCCGTACCCGTAGGAGCCGATGGCCGCATACGGTTTGAGAACGTTCTGATCGCCCTGCCTGTGGATACGCCAAATCTCGGCCGGACGGCCCTTGATCCTAGCCCGGGCCAGGTCGGCAAAGAAGACCCCGCGCAACGGGCCGATTTGCCCGAGGACGGTGTAGGCCATTTCGACGAGCGGAAAACGGAACTCGAGGTTCGCCCACCAGCCTTGGGTTGCGACGAGTCCGTTGTAGTACGAGGATCGAACTTGGTTGTTGCCACCGAAGTAGTTGAAGTAGGGATTCTTTCCGATGCTCGCGAAGCCTTGGAACCTGAAGGCGAAAAGGAAGTCCCCACCGAGGGAGAGATAATGCCGGGCGTCGGCGTCCAGGTTCGTGTTGCTGAAGAAGTTGCTTGAAATCGGGATGCCCTGGGAGAGGCCTAGACGAAAAGTATTCCCCGCCGCCGGGCCGTAGCGCTTGAAAACGGTCGTTTCTCCGGTCAGGGACAGCGACGCTTGGAGGATATTGCCGTTCCAGAAATAATTGTAGGCCGCTTGGCCGCCGGGATTGAAGGCATAGCTGTCCAGGAAATCTTCTTCGTACCTATAGAAGCCGAGGCCGGCCTCGGCCCGATAAAATTTATTCAGCGGATAATATGCTCCCAGACTGACGCCCGTGATCTTCCGGGCCGCGATGGCGTCCTCGTAGGTGAAATACCGGCCATAGAAGTCGGAGTCGAAGTAGTAGTAGTCGGGATAATAAAAGAGCGAATACTGGAAAGCGTTGGCCATGTATTGAAAACGGCGCTTTTGATTGAGGTAGGCGAAATTGTAAGAACGGAAGGCTCGAACCTGGTAGGCGGAGATGACGAGCGCGTGGTCTCCCAGGATGTCGCTGAAGGCGACCGACGAGCCGCCGTATATCGATCCATCCGTCGAGATGACGGCGTCTATCGGGGGCCGCGACATAAGGTATAGCTTGCCGATCCCCTTGTGGGCCTCAATTTTATCCTTGCTGATGTCCAGGGTAACGACCGGTTCGAACCTGGGGATCTCCCGGTCCCGAGGGACATCCTCGAAGGCAACCGTTCCCTCCAGCGTTCCTTCCAACTCGGACCGGAAGATCTGGAAGGCGCCCTTGTTGAAGGAGGAGAAGACCACGGCTTTCGCGTTTCCGGGGAGAGGGGAGGGGAAGAAGTTGCCCGTCCGGACGTCCGTGTAGCGGACAAGCTGACGCGTCTCGAGACCGATCGCATAGATATTGAAGGCCCCCCGGATGTCGCCGGAGAAGAAGACCGTTTTTGAGTCGGGCGTAAAGCAGGGGGCGATCGTATTCCCCTTGCCAAAGGTCAGCTGGGTTCTTTTTTTGAGGTCCGAAAGGGGCGAGAGAAAGAGCTTGTCATAGCCGTCAATCCGGATCGTATAGGCCACGGACTGCCCGTCCGGAGAGATCGCCGGCGCCTTCTCGAAGGCGTCATCGTTCGTGAGATTGGCGATAGCGCCGTCGGCCAGGCTGACCGAGAAGATGTCATGGCGGCCCTGGTCGAAACCGGCGCAGAGGATGCCGTCGTCTGAGAGAAGAAAGCTCGGCGAGGACGGCTGGTCGATGGGAAGCTTCATCTTTTTCAAAGTCTTTCCGGTCAGGGGGTCGACGACGACGAGGGCGTGCTTCCTCCCGTCGCGGGCGAAGAAGGCAATCTTGTCGCCCCCATGGGACCAGGCCAGGTCAGGGCCCATCGAAGGGTCGATGTCATATTTGATGTTCTCGTACCGGAGGGTGTAGCCGCGGGTAATGTTCCGAATGATCGACCCATCCTTGGCGGAAATGAGGACGAGGTCCATATCCAGGTCTTTGACGTTGAAAGTCAGGGTGGCTACGATGTCCCCGGACGGAGAGAGGGCGTGGGAGAAAGCAAAGTAGTAGGAGTTGACCGGGAATTCGGGCCCCAGAGTGACGCTGTAGTTCTCCGGATTCTCCCGGGAGAGGAAGTCCTTGTTCTGTTCGCGAAGGTATCTTTTGAACTCGAATTGGAACTCCCGGCTTTTCATGTTGAACGCCCGCTGGAAGGGGTCTCTCTTGCCCACGGAGGGGGCAGTTTTCAAGGATAGCCAGAACTCCCGGATGGCGCTCAGGCCGAACTTGGACTCGATGTACTCGTAAACGGAGTGGCCGAAATCGTAGGCTGGCTCACGGGGCAGGGGGTAGCGGGAATAGATTTCCCCCGACTCCGAGAACTCAGGGATGCGGTCATTGAGGGCGGCGTCGCGGACGATGAGCGAGGACCACGACGACCAGCTCCGGGTGGCGAATTCGCTCAGGCCTTCGAAGACCCAGAGGGGAGGCTGGCTGATCGTATATATGGAACCCGCTTGGTCCCCCCAAAGGATGTCGAACTCGAAGACGTGGGTGAGCTCGTGTTCGACCAGGGACTGGAGTTCGTCCAGGGGCATGTCGCCGTGGACTCCTATCCTATGGAGGACGGGTTCGGAGACCCCCAGGACGCCCTCGGACACCTCGAAGAGGTTGGTCTGCTCGAAATCCGTGTATGTCCGGTAGTATATCAAGGGGACGGGCTCGGCGAGCTGGTGCTTGAGGAGTCGGCTGATCTTCTGGTAGGCGCTTTCTGCGATCTCGGCTAGGTCCTTCAGCGTTCCCTCGCCGCCGGAGTAGGAGTAGATTTTGAAATGCTCGGTGGAATAGCTCTTCCAGTTGAACTTCTCATAGACGATCTTGTTCTTCCCATAATAAGGAATGTAATAGAACTGGCCGAAAGCCGGAGCCGCGGCGAGCAGGAGCACGGGCAGGATGATGGTCCGAAGGATCCACGGCCTCATAAAAGTCTCCTCGTCATCTTAAAATCAGGTACCGTTCCTGGCCGCGCTCTTCCCCCAGGATCGTCCGGAAGAATTTCTTTTTGACTCTCGGCAGGAGCTCATAGAAGGCATACGAAAAGGGCTGGTTGGGGTTGAGAAACATGCGGGTCTCTTTATACTCCTTCCGGAACACGACCTCCCCGCTATCGGCCCGGATGAGGCAGAGGTCGGCGACCAAGTTGAAAATCCTCCTCTCGGCGAGGCCCCTATTAACGGACTTGAAAGGGCCGTCGATTTCTTTCATGTCGTCGCCGATAAGGGCCTTGCGGACCTCCTGGGTATAGCGAACGCCGCCTGTCAGGAACAAGGTTTTCTCCGATCCGGCACCCAGGCCTTTCCAGAACGCCCGGTCCTCGATGAGGCCTTCCCTGTCCCAAGCGATGGTCCTGAGCGTAACGCTTCCTTTATATCCCCGGCCTAACTCGAACGCGAAAGCATCGATGACTTCCTTATTGATATCTATATCGGGGGTTTCTTTTTCCACCCGGAAGTTTATGATCGCGACTTCGGTATAATCGGCCAGGTTGATGGGGGAAGGGCCGGGGATCTGGAGTTTGACCTTGCGTGCGTTTTCTGAGCCGCAGGCCAACTGGAGGATGCAGACGGCCGCGAGCAATGCCTTACTTTTTATCATCGGCCGCATTGGCTTCCTTCCGAGCCTCTTCCTTCTTCAGGGAATCCAGGTTTTCCTGAAACATGTCCAGGTTATACTTGACGTATGTGTTCTTCGGCGCCAGCTTGAGGGCGATGGCATACTCCTTCCTGGCCTCCTCCCACAGCCCCTTCTTTTCATAGGCGACGGCCAGGTTGTTGTGGGCAGCGACCGAAAGGGGATCGGCGGCGACAGCCTTCTTCCAGCGGAAGACAGCCTCGTCCCAAAGGTCCTTCTCGGAAGCCCAGACTCCGAACCGGAGCTGGTTCAAATAAAGGGACCGGCCGCAACCGGACAGAACGGAGATGATCACCGCGGCCAAGAGGACGACCGGGATCTTGGGCTTCATCAAGGCCTTCTCAATTAACGTACGTCATTTTCATTTATTGGTCAAGGCCTCCGCGATCCTTTGGAAGAATCTCCTTTCGTATGGTTTAGACAATGGCGCAGGGGCGATGCGCGGAGGAGGCAGTTGAAGGTCGGAGCGGGCACGGGTCCTCGACCGAAGGGAGAGGAGAGCGGAGACCGGAGCCGAAGCGGCCTGGCTCGCCGGGACAGGCCGCGGCCGACGGAGGGCACGCCCCGAGCCTGAATTCTTTCTCACACGAAAGGAGATACTTCTCAATCCTTTCATCAGGAGCAAAATTCATACCAATTCATTCCAGGCGGTGGGTTTCTCTTCGTCCTTGAGGAATGTCGAGAGAACGGGCCGGCTGGCTGATCGCCGCAAAGGCGGCCGCTGTAAAAGCGCTTTACATCCGATGCCTGTCCAAGGAGGAGTTTCTTCTTGGATTTGAATAAAATGGGTCAGGGAGTTGTCGGGCGGTCCATATTATGGTATAAAAGAGCTTTCTAAGAGAGAACAATATGCCTAGAGTATGCGACATCTGCAAGAAAGGACCCGTCTTCGGGCATAGCGTCAGCCACTCGCACAAGTCTTCGCCAAAGAAGTGGAAGCCCAACCTCCAGCACGTCAAGGCCCGGACGCCTGACGGTGTCAAGCAGATTTGGGTTTGCACACGCTGTCTTCGCTCGGGGAAGGTCGTCAAAGTCGCCTAAGGAACCCCTCTTCAGATCCTTTCCGCTGAAGAGATCTCCTTTATTTGCCTCAATCCCTCCAAGATCCCGTCCAGGTGGTGGACGTCCTGGATGCTTAACTCCAGGTTGAGGTTAGCCTGGCCGTCTCCGGAGATTGCGACCTCGGCCTTGGTGATGTTGCCGTTGAGCTCGGCGATGAGGCTCGCGACTTTAGCCAGCACGCCGGGAGAGTCCATAGCCTTGACGAGAAGTTTTGCCTTGAAAGATCCTTTGAAGGAATCGTCCCAGGCGACATCCACCATCCTCTGGCCGTCCAGAACCTCTTTACTGACCAGGGGGCAGCGCAGCGAGTGAACCGTGATCCCTTTTCCAACCGTAATATAGCCAGTCACGGGTTCTCCCTTTATTGGGGAGCAGCACTTGGCCAGACTGATCATCGCGTCGTCCAGATTTTTGACCAGGATGCCGGGAGAGGGCTTTCTGGTAACCTTGGAGACCACCCGTTCGAGAAACGTCGTCTTCCTGGGCGGTATGCCGGAAGCGGGGGCCAGCCTCTCCATAAAAGATTTGTCTATGACGACCTTGCCCATCCCAGCCTGACGGTAGAAATCGTTCATGCTTCCGATCTTGTTATTGAGAACCTCGGACAGGCGACGAAGCAAGTCCTCTTCTTTTTTCAGCTCCGGGGGGAGCTCGCTTTTCGCCAACGCCTTATCCCAGAGCTTCTTACCGAGGATGAGGCTCTTGGTCCGGCTCCTGGCGTTGAGCCAGCGTTTGATCTGATGGCGGGCGTCGGATGTCGCGGCCGCTCTGAGCCAGCTCCGGTTTGGAGTTTTCTCCGGCGAGGTGATGATCTCCACGATGTCCCCGGTCTTGAGGGGCGCCTTGATGGCGGCGAGAGCTCCGTTGATCCTCGCCGCCGAAGCGTGAAGACCGATCTCTGTGTGGATCTTAAAGGCGAAATCGAGGACGGTCGCCCCCGGGGGCAGACTCACGACCTTCCCCTTCGGCGTGAAGACGTAGACTTCGTCGGGGATGAGGTTCGTCTTTAAATTCTTCAAAAACTCGCGGGGGTTCTTCTGCTCCTCGTAGAGGGCGGCCATCTCCCTCAGCCAATGCAGGCGTTTGTCGTCCTTCATCAGGTCCTGGGTTGCGCCTTCCTTATATTTCCAGTGGGCGGAGATCCCTTCCTCGGCCAGGTCGTGCATCTCGTTGGTCCGGACCTGGACCTCGAACGTCTTCTTATCCTCTGTGATCACGGTCGTATGGAGAGCCTGGTAAAGGTTGGGCTTGGGCATGGCGATGAAGTCGCGAAACCGCTGGGGGAGATGGGGCCAGTGCTGGTGGATGATGCCCAGGGCGGCGTAGCAGTTCTTGACCGAGTCTGTGATGAGGCGCAGGGCCATGAAGTCGTAGACCTGGTCGAATCCGATATCCCGACGCTTCATCTTGCTCCAGATGCTGTAGAGCCGTTTGATCCGGCCGTGAATTTCCACCGGGATGCCGTTCTCTTTCATCAGTCTTTCGAGCGTCTTTCGGAAATGCCGGATCTCCTTCTCGGCCGTTTTCAGATGGGGTTCGACCAGCGAGACGATTTTGAGATATTCCTCCGGGGCGACATAGGAGAAGGACAGGTCCTCCAGCTCGGCCCGGATCCTTCCCATGCCCAGCCGGTTGGCGATCGGGGCGTAGATCTCCAAGGTCTCCCGGGCGATCTGCTTCTGCTTCTCTGCGTTAAGGAACTTAAGGGTTTTAAGGTTGTGGATCCGGTCCGCCAGCTTGATGAAAATGACCCGCAAGTCATCGGTCATAGCCAGGATGATTTTGCGAATCGTCTCGGCCCTGCGGGCCTCGGGCGAGGCTTCCTGAAAACGGCTGATCTTCGTCACGCCTTCGACCAAGGAGGCCACTTCCTTGCCGAAGGCCTCTTTGATCTCGGCGGCGGTCACGTCCGTATCCTCAAGGGCGTCGTGGAGGAGACCGGCGACGAGGGTCGTCCTGTCGAGGTTCATATCGGCCAGCATGCCGGTGACCTCGAGAGGGTGGCCTAAATAAGGCTCTCCGGAGCGCCGGATCTGCCCCTTATGGGCCCGGGCCGCGAAGACGTAGGCCTTCTGAAGGATGACGGTATCCTTTTCGCCGAGGCGGGACGAGACCTTCTCCAGGATGTCCTCAAAGCGGATCACGGACGGTTTTTCCCTTTTGACGCGCTTTCTCGCGGCGGAGGATCCAGGCGACGGCATCCAGGAGGTCGGGGGCGGTGTAGGCCGGCTCGATACCTTCCTCCTTGAGCTTGACGAGGGAGCCGGGGCCATACCCCGTAAGGACCAGAACGGACGTCGCCCCAATATTCAGTCCGAACCGGATGTCCTCGACTTTGTCGCCAACCATGTAGGAGCCTTCGAGGTCGAGGTCGAGGACCTCCCGGGCTTTAAGGGCCAGGGCCGGAAACGGCTTGCGGCAGGCGCAATCGACATCGTACTCCGGCGAAGCTGAAGAGATGAAATGGGGGCAGTAAAAGATGCCGTCCAGGCGCGCGTTTTCGGCCTGAAAGGCCTTGATCATCTTCTCGTGGATGATGAGGAGGTCCTTCTCCGTGAAGTAGCCTCGGCCAACCCCGGACTGGTTGGTAACGACGACCGCCGCGAGGCCTGCCTCGTTGATCTTTCGGACCGCTTCGTAGCTTTTGACGTAGATGCGAACTTGATCGTAGCGCCCGGGATAGCCGACGTCCTCGTTGATCGTACCGTCCCGGTCCATAAATACCGCCCGGCGCCTTATCATAGGAATCCTTCGGCCGCCGAGAAGACCTCCTCTGGTCCTATCCCTGTCATGCACCGATGGTCGTAAGGGCAAGACCGGTAGGCACAGGGCCAGCAGGGGGCGTCCTTTTTCAGAACTACGGAAGGCCGCCGGAAGGGGCCGGTTGCCTTCGGGTCGGTCGGGCCGAAGATGGCGACAACGGGAATGCCGAGAGCGCTGGCGATATGCATGGGGCCGGTATCGTTGGTCACGAAAACTCGGCCCAAGCTGATGAGGCCCATGAGTTGGCGCAGGTTTGTCTTCCCCGTAAAGTCGAGCGGCTTCCTTTCCAGGCCGGAAGCGATTGACGCGGCGATATCGGTTTCTCCGGCCGCGCCGACGAGGAGAATGTCGGCATTCTTTCTGGCTTGAAAAAGGCGAGCCAGACCCCCGAACCTTTGGGCCGGCCATCTTTTGGCCGGGCCATAAGCGGCCCCGGGGTTAAGAACGACGAGGGGGCGGGCCGGATCGCGTCCGGTTTCGGTCATCGCTTTTCCGGCCTCGGCCTTCTCTTCTTCGGAGAGATGCAGATTGACCGTCCAGGATGAGGCCTCGATCCCCAGGCCCGTGAGGAGGTCTCTGTAGTAGTCCGTTTGATGACGGGACGCTCCTCCGTTCTTCCAGGGAACGGCCTTTGACAAAAAAAGGCCGCGTCCGTCCCGCGCGTATCCCCATCGCTCCCGGATCCCGGCCAGGCGGAAGACGAGGGCCGATGAAAAGGAGTTGGTCAGGAGCAGCCCGGCTTCGAATCCATGTGGCCTGAGCCGGGAGCTCGCCTCACGCAGGCTCTTCAGATCGCGGACCTCGGGAAGCGGGACGAGACCTTTGATCCCATGCCCGGGGGAGAAGAGCCCTCTAACCCATTCCCTGGAGGTGACCCAAAGTTCGGCCTGGGGAAAATGGACCTGGAGCGCCTCCAGGACCGGCAAGGCCATGACTGCGTCCCCGATCCAGTTGGGCATTCGGACGACAATCTTCATCACCGGTATTCTAACATAGGATAGCTGGACAGGCTAGACAGGACTTTAAGACGAGCCCGCCTGTCTAAGTGCTCGTGGTGGGGGGAGTATCCTTGGCTGGAGTTGCCTTGGTTTTTTCCGGCTTTTCCTTGGGCTTTTCTTCCTTGGCCGGCACGTTTTTATGGGCATAGTCTGTGATATAGAAACCCGAGCCTTTGAATTGGATGGCGGGAGACGAGACCAGCTTTATTAGGGCGCCGCCGCACTTTCGGCATGTCTGGAGAGGCTTGTCCCTGAGCTTCTGTAGGACTTCGATGCGGGTCCCGCATTTCTTGCATTTATACTCGTGAATAGGCATGGTTAACCTCGCCATAAATATGAACGATCATTATAGCATAATTTCTCGGGCCGTTTAATGCCGTACGGTTACCTACTTAAATGATTTGACACGGATTCGTCCGAGATTTGTAAACTTCTCTTTTCGTGAGAGAAGGAGTTCAGGCTCGGGGCGCGCCCTCCGTCGGCCGCGGCCTGTCCCGGCGAGCCAGGCCGCTTCGGCTCCGGTCTCCGCTCTCCTCTCCCTTCGGTCGAGGACCCGTGCCCGCTCCGACCTTCAACTGCCTCCTCCGGGCATCGCCC
>CAZJBD010000050.1:10497-14863 GCA_964544265.1 uncultured Eubacteriales bacterium | reverse complement strand
GGAGATCGCGATCGGCAGGAAGGGCGTCGAATCCATAGATGTCCGGATTGATGGTAAGAACATGCTCCTTTCGCCTTTCGAACGGACGAGGGCCCTGACGGACGGATGGGTTCGACTGACGAAGGATAGCCGGAGCTTCGTTCTGGACGGGGAACTGTCCATCTCCCGGCTATCTTGGCGGCGGGAGATCTACGAAAAGCTTGGGTTCTCGGCCGTGCCTTATTATCAAAGCAGGAGGGAAAAAGGTTTTTTCGATGACCTGTCCCTGAATCTGAGGCTCCGCGCGGACGAGAACGCTTGGATGGAAAACTCCCTGGGCAGGATCAGCGGACGGTTCGACCTTACCATCTTGGGGAACATCTTCTCACCTCTTGTCCTCGGCGATATCGAGGCTCTGGGCGGCGAGGTCTACTTTCAGGATAGGAAGTTCAAGGTCATGCGCGGCCGCCTGAGCTTTTTCAACCCCGCCTCGGTCGAACCTTTCTTGGATTTCCGAGGAGAGACCTACGTTAAGGATTATCGAGTCACCTTCTCGCTAAACGGACTTGTCAATAACCTGAGGCCGGAGTTTAGCTCCTCCCCGCCGCTGCCTTCCGAAGATGTCTTAGCCCTTCTAGCCCTAGGCGAGGCTTTCCGCCGGTCTTACTCCTACGATACGAGCACCCGGCTCAGCACGGCCTCTCTGGTTTCCTTCCAGATTGCCGAGCAAGCTCAGAAGAGGGCCCAAGGGCTGTTCAGTCTGGCCCGGTTCAGGATCGATCCTTTCGTCCTGGGCTCTTCGGCCGAAATGACGGCCCGGCTCACGGTCGGAAGGCAGATCTCCCGGAACCTATCGATCCTTTATTCTACGAACCTGACGACAGAAAGGGGAGAGATCGTCCGGATGGAATGGGACTTGGGCCGCGATTTTTCCCTCGTGGGCATGAGGAATGAACTGGGACGGATCAGCTTTGATGTCAAAATACGCACGCGGTTTTAAACGTCCGAGGACGCTGGGGAAAGTCACCCGGTTATCCCGGATCGTTCTCTTTCTTGCGGCGTTCCCGGCCGTCGTGCTTCCTTTCTCCCAGGAGTCCGGACCCCCGGTCATCGAAAACGTTACCATCCGGGCGGACGGGCAGGCCGGTGAGCAAAACCTGGAAGAGCTTATTTCAATCAGGAGGGGCGAGCCCTACTCCTTGAAGAAGATCGATCAGACCGTCAAGCAGATATACCAAACCGGCCTCTTCTCCGACATCCGGGTCCTCAGGAGCGGCGACCGCCGCGTCGATCTCACGTTCGTCCTGATCCATAACCTCACGATAAGAAGCTTCTCCTTTTTTTGGGGGAAAGAGCTGTCCCAGACAAAGATGACGAAAACCCTCGAAGTCCTGCGGCCGGGAAGCTTTTTTTCCGAGGACAAGATCGATCAGGCGGTCGAGGAACTCAAAGAGTTTCTAAAGGGAGAAGGCTATTTCGAACCCGAGATCCGGGCGGAGACCATGAAGGACCTCAACGCGTCTGCCGCCGATGTCGTATTCAAGATCGAATCCTGGAAGCGGTATAAGATCGGAAAGATCGCTTTCTCGGGCAGCCCCATCGTTCCTGAGGCTGAACTCAGCAAGCGGTTGCGGGACCGGGAGGGCGCGATCTATGTTCCTTCGAGGTTCCAGGAAGACCTTCAGCGGCTAAAAAACTATTATAATGCCCGCGGTTACCAAAGGGCGGTCGTCGATATCGTCCGGGAGGATTTTGACCAGGCCGGCGGCCGGGTTTCCCTCGGGATCAACGTTCTCCCGCGCGAAAAGATCAGCTTCCTTATCCGGGGGGCGCGCGTTCCCTCCAACCTTCTGGCCCCGATCTGGGAAGAGCGGATCTTCGAGGAATGGGGTCTGGCGGAAGGGGAGGCTCGCATCCTGACTTTCCTTCGGAAACAAGGCTATATTTTTGCTTCGGTGAAGTCCCGAATCGAGCGGCCGGAGAATGAGATCCGCGTAATTTATGAAATCAGCCCCGGAGAAAAATACAGGATCGATTCTGTGGAGTTCGAGGGCCTGACCTCCTTCCCTCCGTCCCGAATAAGGGCTGAGCTGGGGATCAGCGAAAAACTTCCGTTCTTCGCCCTCCTCAACGGGGAACGCCTTTTTGAGATCCCCCGCGAGATTGAGCTTTTTTTTCAAATGCATGGTTTCCCCGATTGCCATGTCGACTTGAACCTGAAGAGCCGCGGAAAGGCGGCGACGGCGGTCTTATTCATCCAGGAGGGACCGCAGGACAAGATCGCCCGGCTTACGGTCGAAGGGGTCTCCATATTCTCGCCTGAGGCGGTCCGCTCCTCAATGGTCAGTTCCGAAGGGGGACCGTTCTTCGCGCTCGATGTCCAGAATGACGTCGAGAGGATCGAGACGTTTTATCTTAACCGCGGCGTCCGCGGCACGAAAACCGTTTCCGAGGTCAAGCCGATCTCGGCGAATTCCTACTCTGTGACGATCTTCGTCACCGAGGGCCGCAAGGTCCGGATCGGCGGCATCCTCATCATGGGGAACAAGGTGACGCGGAGGGGCACGATTCTCAGGGAGGTGAGGCTCAAGGAGGGGGATGACGCCTCGCGGGAGCTCATCCTTGATACCAAATGGAGACTTGAGAACCTCGGCATCTTTTCCGAGGTCAGGGTCGATGAAGTCGCGGTCTCCGAGGAGATCGAGAACTTGGTCATCACCGTACGCGAAGGAGAACGGAACTACGCCAGCCTGGGAGTCGGGCTCGAGACCCGAAACGAACCAAGGTCCGTGGCCCTGTGGGAGAACGACATCCGGCTGCGGGGAACGGCCGAATTCATCAGGAGCAATATCTTCGGCGGGGCCTCCCAAATCAGCCTCGTCAGCCAATTCAGCCTTATTGAAAAGCGGGGGGTTATATCCTGGGAGCAGCCCTACTTCTTCGGGGTCCCCATGCACACCTCGATGAATGCCTGGCTCGAAAGAGAAGACCGGACGAGCTTCGGATTTGACCGGAGGGGTATCAGCCTGAACGCCATCAAGCCTCTGGCCGGCGGTTTTCACGTCCTCGGAACGATAAGCTTGTCAAGGACAAAACTGACTTATCTAGAGATCGCGGAGTCCGAGGTCGACCGCCAGCTCCAGCCGTATTCAACGGCCCTGGTTTCAGGGAGCGTCATCTGGGACAGGCGGGATGACACGTTCAATCCCGCCAGGGGCTTCTTCTTGAGTTTCGTCGTGGAGCGCGCCTACCCGGTGTTTAAGATCGAGTCCGATTACGTCAAGAGCTTCCTTAAATTTCAGCACTATTATCCGGTTCTCACCCGCCTGAACTTCAGTACGACCGTCCGGCTCGGATTGGGCATGGGGAGGATGCCCGTTCCGGAAAGGTTCTTCGCCGGAGGCAGCAACTCCTTCCGGGGAGAGACGTTCGACCAGCTGGGTCCCAAGGACCCCGATACGGAGATGCCCGTCGGAGGGAAAGCGATGTTTCTGGTCAACCTGGAAATGAAATTCCCTCTATCTTCCGTTCTCAAGGACCTCTCAGGCGCCGTCTTCTACGACCTCGGACAGGTCTTTTCCAAAAGGAAGGACTTCGGCCTTTTCGACCTCCGAGGCGCCCTTGGATGCGGCCTCAGGTACAGAACGCCGCTCGGCCCCCTCCGTTTCGACATGGGCTGGGCGATCGACACCCCGAAGAAAAAAGGCCGACCGCTTTTGTTCATCACGATCGGGAACATGTTCTAAAGACATGATAAAAAAGATCGGGGCGTTTCTGCTGGTGTCGGCCGCGGCCCTCGTTGCGGCTGCCGGGTCTCAGGTTGAAGACTGTGTCGCGGCCGTCGTCAATGGGAAGATCATAACGCGGGTTGATCTGAGGATCGCGGCCCGTTTCGGACTCCATTCCGGCGAAGCGGGGACCATGTCCTTGGAACGCTTGCTGGACCGGCTTGTGGAGCAAAAGCTTGTCGTCGACCTTGCTCGGGAACTGGCCGCACCTGGAAGTGAGGAGATCACGGCGGCCCTGAACGCCCTCAGCCTGACGCTTGGGCTCGAGGGCTTCCGGAAGGCCCTCGAGGAATTCGGGCTCGAGGAAGTCGATTTGAGGCCCTATGTCGAAGAGAAACTCATCTTCCAAAAGGTCCTTGACTCCCGGTTCAATCAAAGGGCTCCCGTCACTATTAAAGAAATCGAGGCCTATTATCAAGACGTCTATGCTCCGGGCGAGAAGCGGGAGGGAAGGGTGCCGGCGCCCATGATCCAGGTTCTGGACCGGATCGAAGCCCGAATTCAAGAGCTGAAGCGGGAAGAACAGATCGCGGCCTGGATCGGCAACCTGAAGGCCCAGGCCGATATCCGCATCAACGGGGACTGTCTGAAATAGCGTT
>CAZJBD010000050.1:1892-10397 GCA_964544265.1 uncultured Eubacteriales bacterium | reverse complement strand
GTTCTTGTTTTCGAGGACGCCGTCCGGCTCGTCCACAAGCGGGGAACATACATGCAAGAAGCTGTCCCGTTGGACGTCGGGGCGATGGCGGCCCTGTTGGGCGTCACATATGAGGACGTTCGCCGGAAGACCCTTGAGGTCGTCGCGGGGACCGTTGAGATCGCCAACTGGAACAGCCCCGAGCAGATCGTTATCGCTGGCCACAAGGAAGCGGTCGAAGAAGCCATCCGCCTGATCAAGCCGGCAAGGCACGTTATGCTTCCGGTAAGCGCCCCTTTCCATACCAGCCTGATGAAGCCGGCCGAGGCGAGGCTTGCGGTGGACCTTGATGGCGTCTCGTTCAAGGACCCGAAATTTCCTGTGGTCACCAACGTAGATGCCAGACCCGTCCGGACGGGCGAGGAAGCCAGGGACGCCCTTAAAAGACAAGTCAGCCGGCCCGTGCTCTGGTCGGTTTCAATGGAGGCCCTCAGGGAAGCTGGGATCACGCTCTGTGTCGAGACGGGCCCCGGCAAGGTTCTTTCGGGATTGATGAAAAGGATCAGCCGCGGCTGGCCCGAACCTCCCGCGCTGGTCAATGTCGAGGACTGGGAAAGCCTGGAAAAAGCGCGCCGGGCGTTGTCACATGAAATTGCCTATAGGACGTGAGTCGGAATTTCCAGCATCACCAGAAATCGGCGTCATCGCTTGAAAAGCGGGAATTTGATCAGGGATTCCAGCCGTTAGCGGTCCTTGGAGAGGACGGCAGGTTCAAAGCGGATATAATATTCCACGGCTGAGGCCACGGCCGTTATCATAATAAGCCAGAGTCCAAGCCGGGAGAGAAGATAAATTTTCCCCAGGATGTTCGGTCCGAGGATCAGCAGGCATAGGGTGACGACCTCGAGAACCATCTTGACCTTGCCTAAAGGGGAGGCGGGGATGTTTTGTCCCCTCGATGAAGCGATGGCCCTGAAACCGGTGACCGCGATCTCCCTTCCGATGATGATGACGACCATCCAAGCGGGGACGACACGCCGCCCTACGAAACAAATGAAGGCCGAGGCGATCAGGAGCTTGTCGGCGATGGGGTCGAGGAGCTGGCCGAAGACCGTGATCATCTTCTTCCGCCTGGCCAGAAAACCGTCCATCATGTCGGTCAGGGACGCGAAGAGGAAGATTGCGAAACCCGTGATTTCTCTGCCCCTGAAATCCGTGAGAAGGACGATGACGATGGCCGGGACTGACAGGATTCGGAGGAGGGTCAGAATGTTCGGCGCGTTCAGCTTCATGAGCCAAAATTATACTATAGCGCACCCGATTTGTTCAATCCAAAACCCCGAAAACCGCTTACGGGACATGAATTTGAATTTCGGCTCTAAATCTGCGGGATTCCAAGGGCCGCCGGAAGTCGGCGTTGTCGCCCGAGAAGACCGATTCATCGGCCCTTTGATAGGACGTCGCTGCCGTCCTTGAAAAAGCTTTCGTCTGTGGGTATAGTTGAAAATTGTCATGACCGATAAGAACTCCCTGACTCCGATGATGGAGCAGTACTTCCGGATTAAAAAGGAGCATCCGGATGCCCTCCTATTCTTCCGGCTGGGGGATTTTTATGAGATGTTCTATGAGGACGCCAAGACGGCCTCTCCGGTCCTTGAAATCGCCCTGACCTCGCGCCAGAAGGTCCCGATGTGCGGGGTCCCATACCATGCCGTCAATTCCTACCTGGCCAAGCTCCTTCGCCGCGGTTTCAAGGTCGCCGTATGCGAGCAGATGGAAGACCCGCGGGCCGCGCGGGGGGTGGTCCGGCGAGAGGTCATCAAGGTTCTGACGCCGGGGACGGCCGTGGAGGTCGAGAATGGCGAGGCCCGGGAGAACATCTATATTGCCAGTATCCTCGTCAAGGAGGAGGGCTGGGGGCTGGCCTTCGTCGATCTCGTTTCGGGAGAGGTCCGGGCGCTACAAGGCCGACCAGAGGATAAGCGGACCGCCTCCGACGAGCTTTTCAAGGTCTCTCCGCACGAGATCCTCTTTCCCGAGGGGGAGGAGGATACGATCTCCCAAATCCTACGCCCCGAAGAGGCTTTTGCCGTTCCAAGGAGCGGGGTCGAAGCATGGGCTTTTGATCCGTTCCAGGCCCGCGAGATAATTGAGAAGCACTTTCGAGTGAAATCCCTGGCGGGCTTCGGACTGGATGGCAAGGACTTCGCGGTCTCGGCGGCCGGCGCCCTCCTTTATTATATTCAGAAGGTCAGAAAGGATTCCGTCAACCTTGTCCACAGGATTCGCGCCGTCCATCCGGGTGACCATCTCGTTATGGACGCGGCGACCATGAGAAATTTGGAACTCGTCCGAAACATCCGGGATGGCCGCGAGAAAGATACCCTTCTCGAGATCATGGACCTGACCATGACGTCCATGGGGGGGCGGATGCTCCGCCGATGGATCCTGGAGCCCCTTTCTGATGTCGAAGCGATCAACGCCAGGCTGGACGCCGTTGAAGATGCCCTGCGCTTAACCATCGAAAGGCATGAGGTTCGCGAAGAGCTCAAGGGAATCCGTGACTTGGAAAGGCTGACGGGCAAGATCTCTCTCTCGGCCGCCCACCCCGGCGACTTGGTCTCCTTGAAGAAGTCTCTCCAGCCGCTCGCGCGGATAAGGGAAAAGCTCAAAGGATTTTCGGCGGGGATATTCCGGGAAGTCCTGGAACGATGGGACGACGGCCGGGATATCGCCGAGCTCATTGATAAGACGATCCTCGACGAGCCGGCCTTTCTGATCACGGAAGGCGGGATCATCAAGGAGGGTTTCAATGCCGATCTCGACGAGCTGAAGACGGTCTCAAGGTCAGGCAAGGCTTTTATCGCTCTCCTGGAAAAGAAGGAAAGGGAACGGACGGGGATCTCCTCTCTCAAGGTCCGTTACAATAAAGTTTTCGGTTTCTATATTGACGTCACAAAACCCAATCTCCACCTTGTCCCGTCCGACTACATTCGCAAGCAGACGCTCCTGGGCTCGGAGCGCTTTCTCACGCCCGAACTCAAGGAGTACGAAGAGAAGGTCCTCAATGCCGAGGAAAGGATGGCCGAGCTAGAGTTCAGGATTTTCCAGGAGACCCGGGAAGCCGTGGCGCGCGAGACAAACAGGCTCCAGAGGATTGCCGCGGATGTCGCCCGGCTGGACGTCCTCCTGGCGCTCGGCGAATTGGCTTTCCGGCGGAACTATTGCCGGCCCCAGGTCGATCAAGGCGATACCCTCAGCATCACGGCCGGCCGGCACCCGGTCATCGAGGTCACAACTGCCGAGCCGTTCATTCCTAACGACACCTATATCAACTGCCGGGATGACCAGATCCTAATCATCACGGGGCCCAATATGGGCGGGAAATCGACGTATCTTCGGCAGGTCGCGCTCATCAGCATCATGGCCCAGGCGGGGTCGTTCGTGCCGGCGGAGGCCGCTTCGCTCGGGCTCGTGGACCGAATCTTTACTCGCATCGGGGCCATGGACCTCCTCAGCGCCGGCCAGTCCACATTTATGATCGAGATGCTGGAGACGGCGAACATCCTCAACAGCGCCACTCTGAAGAGTCTTATCCTTTTGGACGAGGTCGGCCGCGGGACAAGCACGTTCGATGGCTTGAGCATTGCCTGGGCCGTGACCGAGCACCTTCATGAAAAGGAGGGGCTCAGGGCCAAAACCCTGTTCGCGACGCACTACCACGAGTTGACCGAGCTGGCCCTGACCCTCAAGCGGATCAAGAACTATCATGTCTCGGTCAAGGAATGGAAGGAAGACGTGATTTTCCTGCGGAAGATCGTCCCCGGGCCTTCCGATAAAAGCTATGGGATTCACGTGGCCAAATTGGCCGGGATCCCCCGGGAGGTCGTCGATCGGGCCAGGGAGATTCTCTTTAACCTGGAGAAACAGGAATTCGACGAATCGGGACTTCCCCGCATGGCCTACCGCTCGCCCGGCCGCCGCGACCGGTCGCAGATGCTTCTCTTTTCCGAAGACCGGGAGTTCGCGGCGCTCGAAGAGCTCAGGGATAGGATCGAGAGCTGCGATCCAGCTTCAATGACCCCCCTTGAAGCGTTGAACCTCTTAGACGAGCTCAAAGCCAGCCTGAAAAAAACGGGAAAAGATTAGAGATCGTCGGATTCTTCTTCGACGTGAAAACCATCCTCTATCAGGTCCGCCTCTTCCTCCTCTTCGTCCTCCGTCCCATCGTCCTCTTTGTAGGGAGCGTCGCCGACATCATCCTTCCGCTGCTCGATGGCGACCTCGAATTCGTCCCTGTCCTCGAACCGCCTCAGGTAGTTGGTGGCGGAGTCGCTGTAGCAGAGTTCGAGACAGTCCTCCGCGATCTCGCAAAAAACGGACATGCAGTGCCCGGTCTGGAGGCTGCCGACGACCTCGACGACATCCGCGGCCTTCTTAATTGCGTCCAGCGTCAACCAGCTCGCAACTTCGATCTCTTCCATGTTGTGCTCCCTAAGAAAATAAATATCCATTTTCGCTAAATTGTCAAGGTCATTGGTCAAAGTCCAAATTATCGACAGGATTTTTTCGTGATAACGGAAATCCGGCTCGCGTCCTTTCATCGATTTTAGATGGAGAGCGGCTTGGATGTTCGGCCGCCGAACGTTCTTGACAGAATTGCGCCGACCCACTATTTATAGGAAGGGATCAAGACCTGACCCTTTCTGAACGACCGCGAGGTGAACCATGCGATGGGACAAACTGACCGTCATGTCTCAGGAAGCGATCCAGCAAGCGCAGTCCAAGGCGGAGGAGATGGGCCATCAAGAAATGGGACCCGAACACCTCCTCTGGGCCTTTCTCAACCAGGAAGAGAACGTCGTCAACGCCCTGCTTTCCAAGATAGGAGTGAGTGGCGCCGCAATCCAACAGGAGTTGGAAAAGTCGCTGAGCCGGATCCCCCGGGTTGAGGGAGGCGGTGAAACCCGTCTTTCGGGTCTCTTGCGGCAAATCACGGAGGCAGCCCAAAAAGAAGCCGACAGGCTCAAGGACGAGTATATCTCTACGGAACACTTCTTCCTGGCGATCCTTAAAGAAAAAGGGAGCGAGGCGGGACGCATCCTCAGGGACATGGGTGTCTCCGAAGAGACTGTGCTCAAGGCCCTGGCTTCCATCCGGGGAACGCAGAGGATCACGGATTCCCAGCCCGAAGGCAAATTCCGGGTCCTCGAAAAATACGCCCGCGATCTAACCGCCCTGGCCCGGCAGGGGAAGCTCGACCCGGTCATCGGACGCGAGGACGAGATCCGACGCGTCATTCAAGTCCTGTCGCGCCGAACAAAGAATAATCCGGTCCTCATCGGCGAGGCCGGCGTGGGCAAGACGGCCATTGTCGAAGGTCTGGCCCAGCGTATTACCAACGGTGATGTGCCGCAATCCTTGAAGAACAAACGGCTGCTGGCCCTTGATATCGGCTCCCTCGTGGCGGGGACGAAGTATAGGGGCGAGTTCGAGGATCGGCTCAAGGCCATCCTCATGGAGATCAAAGAGGCCGGCGGCGAGGTCGTCCTGTTTATTGACGAACTCCATACGATCATGGGGGCCGGCGCGGCCGAAGGAGCCGTGGATGCCTCGAACATGCTAAAACCTGCCCTGGCCAGGGGGGAATTGCGCTGCGTCGGGGCCACGACGCTCAACGAATACAAGAAACATATCGAGAAGGATGCTGCTTTGGAGCGGAGATTCCAGCAGGTTTATGTGGGCGAGCCCTCGGTCGAGGAGACCGTCTCCATCCTGCGCGGGCTGAAAGAGAAGTACGAAGTCCACCACGGGGTCAAGATTAAGGATTCCGCCCTCGTCGCGGCAGCGACCTTGTCCAACCGCTACATCACGAGCCGGTACCTGCCGGATAAGGCTATCGACCTTGTCGACGAGGCGGCTTCAAGGATCCGGGTTCAGATTGACAGCCTGCCGGAGGAGATCGACCAGCTCGAGAGACGGATCGTCCAGCTGGAGATTGAAAAGCAGGCGCTTCGGAAAGAAAAAGAGAAGAGCTCCAAAGACAAGCTCGAGGCGATCGAGAAAGAACTGGCCGACCTCAAAGAGCGCCGGGCCGGGCTCAAAGGCCGATGGCAGAAAGAGAAGGAGACGATCGAGGCCTCCGGCCGGCTCAAGGAAAGGGGGGACGCGCTCAAGGTGGAAGGGCAGGCCGCCGAACGGCGCGGCGACCTCGAACGGGCGGCCGAGATCCGCTACGGATTGCTCGTCGACCTCCAAAAGCAGGCGGACGATCTGGCAGCCAAGCTGGCCGTTCTCCAGAAGAGCGGAAAGATGCTCAAGGAAGAAGTGGACGAGGAGGACATCGCCGAAGTTGTTTCCCGTTGGACGGGCATCCCCGTGTCAAAAATGCTTGAGGGCGACGTCGACCGGCTCATCCGGATGGAGGAGATTCTTTCCGGCCGCGTCATCGGCCAGGATCAGGCGATCCGGGCCGTGTCAAACACCATCCGCCGGGCCAGGGCCGGCATCCAGGACGGGGCCCGCCCCATCGGGTCTTTCATTTTTTTGGGGCCCACCGGAGTCGGCAAGACCGAGCTGGCCCGGGCGCTTGCCGAGTTTCTCTTCAGCGATGAGAAGGCCATGGTCCGGCTGGACATGTCGGAGTACATGGAGAAGCACACCGTTTCCCGGCTGATCGGCGCTCCCCCCGGCTACGTCGGCTACGAAGAGGGAGGCCAGCTCACCGAGGCGGTGAAACGCCGGCCCTATTCGCTCATCCTGTTAGACGAAATCGAGAAAGCCCACCCGGATGTCTTCAACGTCCTCCTGCAGATCCTTGACGACGGCCGGCTGACCGACGGCAAGGGGCGGACCGTCGACTTCCGAAACACCCTCGTCATCATGACCTCAAACCTGGGAAGTCAGGTCATCAAGGAGTTCAGCCGCGACTATGCAGCCATGGAACGCGAAGTCCGGAAGGCTCTGGAAGCGAGCTTCAAGCCCGAGTTTTTAAACCGCGTCGATGAGGTCATCATCTTCAAACCTCTGACCAAAGAAGAAATCCTCAGGATCGTCGACCTCCAAATCGGACTGCTGAGCAAGAGGCTTGCCGACCGGAAGATCAAGCTCGAGGTCTCCCGGAAGGCCCGGGAGGTCTTGGCGGAGAGGGGTTACGATCCCGTTTACGGCGCCCGGCCTCTCAAACGGACGATACAAAAGGACATCCAGAATCCTCTGGCCATGAAGATGCTGGCCGGGGAGTACAACGAGGGGGATACGGTAGCGGTCGACTTCAACGGTAAAGGCGAGTTCGTCTTCGGGAAGAAACAGGACGGCCCACGAGAACGTGGGAGATGACAAAAAAAGGCATTTGACAAAGCCTGCCTTGATATAGTTGACATATAGGAAACATAACCGGAGGTTAGGATGAACAGCGGAAAAAGATTTTTGGCGGCGTTTCTGGCGCTTTTGCTTCTTGCCCCGTTCGCCCGGGGCAACGGCTTGAATCTCAACAGCCTGGGGACGAGAGCCCTGACCATGGGGGGCGCCTTCGTCGGGCTGGCCGACGACTTCAGCGCCGTCTTCTGGAACCCGGCCGGAGCGGCGGGTTTCCGGTCGAGATATTTCGGGTTTTACGGGACCGACTTGATCCCCACGAATAAATACAGGATGGATGTCCCCTTCAACGGGAGCATGATGACCCTTGTCAATGCCAAAACCAAGATGACCCATTACCTGGACGGGATGGCCGCTTATTACCAGCCCGTATCCGATAAGCTTGTCCTGGGAATCGGCGTCTACACGCCGTCCGGCATTGGAGCGAACTGGGAAGGATCGGACTTCGCCTCGATCACGGCGAACAAGTCCTACGATTGGACCAGCAAGGTCGGGATGGTCAGCGTCTCCCCGCTCATCGCTTATAAAATCAACGACATGATTTCTATCGGCGCAACCCTCAACATCAACTACGGGATGTTCTCCATGAAGATGCACGCCGGCGAAGTCGAGCTCGTCCTTCCGCCCTATGCTCTCGACCTCGGGCAATATGAGGAGAGCATGAACGGCTGGGCCCTCGGCGCCACCTTCGGCCTTCTCGTCAAGCCGTCCCGGGCTGTAAGCTTCGGGCTTACGGTCCGGACCCCGAGCGCGGTCAGCCTCAAGGGGGAAGCCCAGATCTCGAACGTTTTCGCGTTGGGGTATAGCGGGGCTTCCGGTCTCCATCGAGACATCACATTTCCTCTCTGGGTCGCCGGCGGCGTCGCTGTCCGCCCGATAGAAAAACTGCTCCTTACCGCCGACGTCCAATGGACAAAATGGTCCAAAATCGAGACCTTGATTACGGATTTCACCGACCCTGCCTGGAAGGCTCTCATGCATTTCGGCGGCCAGGACGTCCGGAAGATGGGCTGGTCGGACAAGGCCCAACTCCGTTTCGGGGCCGAATACCTGGTGAGTGATTCCCTGGCCCTGAGGGCGGGCTATTATTATGATCCGACCCCTTCGCCCGACACGACGATCAATGTCCTTCTGCCCAGTTTTACTTTC
>CAZJBD010000050.1:0-1792 GCA_964544265.1 uncultured Eubacteriales bacterium | reverse complement strand
GGATTCGATGCCATGTTCGGGGAATACAAGACGACCACCCCCGCCCTCAACGGCATCAAAAGGGTATACAACCGGTCGGTGCGCGTTCCTTATCCTCGCCGCCCCGTGCTCTTTGTGATCGAAGCGAGGGACAGAAATAACATCCTCCATCCGCTTTTCACCGAGACGGTCGATCCTTCCGACTACCATATCATCAAGGAAACGACAGCCGGCGGGGCTTATGTCTACGAAGCCCTGAAGAACGGACCTCCCCAGAAAAGCGTGGACGTCGTCTTCGTGGCGGAAGGCTACACGGCTGAGGATAAGGATAAGTTTCAGGCCGACGTCAACCGGCTCATGGGCTGGATGTTTGAAATCGAACCCTATCGAGGAGCGAAGGAGAAGTTCAACCTAACCGGCGTCATGCGGCCCTCTCCCGAGTCCGCCATGGACGAGCCCAGGCAGAACGTTTTCAGGAAGACTCTCCTTAACGCTTCTTTCAATGCCTTCGATCTCGACCGCTACATGCTGATCGAGGACGGCCACCGGCTGCGCGAAGTTGCGGCCGAGGTCCCCTATGATGCGATCGTGGTTCTGGTGAACAGCAAAAGGTACGGCGGCGGCGGGATCTATAATGATTATTGCGTGACAACTGTCGACAACGAACGGAGCAAGGCCGTCTTCATTCACGAATTCGGGCACTCCTTCGCCGGCCTGGGCGATGAATATTATACGTCCGACGTTTCCTACAACGATTTTTACCCCAAGGGCGTCGAGCCCCTGGAGCCCAATATCACGGCCCTCCTCGATCCGCATCATGTCAAGTGGGCGAAGTTCCTTTCGCCCGGCATCCAGGTCCCCACGGAGTATGGGAAAGAAAGGATCGAGGCTCTTCAGGCCGAGGCCCGGAAGACCTTTCAGGAGGCGGCCCAGAAAGTCGAGTCGGGAAAAGCGAAAGGGGCGAATGATAAGGAGATCAAGAAAATCCAGGAGCAGGCCGGGAAGGCTGTCAAAGCGATCGAGGCTCGAATCGAAGTTGTCCGGAAGGAATATGCTTCGGTTTACGACAAGGTCGGCGCCTTCGAGGGGGCCGGCTACTCTTCCAAAGGACTCTACAGGCCGATGATTTATTGCCTGATGATCTCCAGCCCCAAGCAGGAGTTTTGCCTCGTTTGCCGGGAAGCGATCACTCGAATGATCGATTATTACACGGGGAATTGAGGCGGACAAGAAAAATGGCCAGGGGCGGAATTGAACCGTCGACGCAAGGATTTTCAGTCCTTCGCTCTACCAACTGAGCTACCTGGCCACCTTTTCCGAGCGGCCGCTCGGCCGCACATAGTATAGGTTTCCATCGGGACGAAGTCAAACCCAAAATCGCCCCCATCCCAGCCTTGACGGATTTTGGGCCCCATGTTACGTTCAAGGGCCATGAACATCGCGGCCCTGCTTCCCCACGTCGAGGTCTTCGGAGGCGTGCGCCGGTACATTGAGCTTGGCAACGCTTTAATCCGCCGGGGTCACGGCTTCGTCCTTTTCACGCCGGAAGGCGCCCCCCCCACGTGGCTCAAGTTCTCCGGCCCCGTAAAGCCTTTTTCCGTTATTGGTGAGGAGGCCTTTGATTTTGGCCTTTGCAGCGAGTATTCCGTCCTCGACGACTTCGACCGGCTTCCAGCAGAAACCAAGTTTTTCTACTTCGTGCTTGAAGGCCACAAGAGTGAGAGGGAAGTTGCGAGACGACCCTACCGCTTCCTGGGGAATTCCGAAGGCATCTCGCGTCGTCTCGAACTGAAATATGGCATCGTCTGCCACC
>CAZJBD010000049.1:2799-14905 GCA_964544265.1 uncultured Eubacteriales bacterium | reverse complement strand
GGACGCACGGCCAATACCAAAACCCTTATCGGTGAGCCACGCCGCTATGATGAGCAGCCCGAGATAGATGGCGAACAGAAGCCCAACGAGCGGAGTAAACAGCCAACGCCGCTTCTTGCTGCCGGTGGCGACACGAAAGATCCAGTAGGCCCATCGTTCGAACAGCCCCATTTCAAATCTCCTCTTCAAAATAAGGGTATCCCGGCCGTTGGCATGAGTCAAGAACTCAAGGCTCGGAAGCCCGGTTCTAGAAAGAATTGACAATCGATGTAACTTTTACTACGATTTTATCGTATAATAAATAAAGAGCGTGACCATGAAAAAGTTAACCATCAATGAGGAAATATTCTTGATCTCCATCTGGCATCTCCGGGACGGGGCGTTCGGTCTTAACATCCGAAGCAAGATCAGGGAGCTGACAGGGAACACCCTGACCTTCGGGACCCTCTACAACACGCTCGATTACCTCCTCCGCAAAGGATACGTGCAAACCAGGAGAGGCCGGCCTTCCCCATCCCGGGGCGGGCACAACAAGGTTTTTTACTCAATCACTCCCGAAGGGATCCGGGCTCTTCGGGGGGCGCGGGAGCTCCAGCAGAAACTCTGGAAGGGGATTCCCATTTTGGCTCTGGACAAAAAGGAGACCGCGTGACTTTCGATCCCACGAAACCGCCCGAAAAAGCGAAACGGTTTCTCCGCCTTCTGACGGAGTATCGGGACAATTTTAATATCCTGGAGGATATGGACGCGGCGTTTGAGGAAACCGGACGGGAGCAAGGCTTCGGCCGGGCCCGCCGCTGGTATTGGATGGAAAGCCTGACCGCTTTTTTCAAATATCTTTGCTATCTTGCAACCTGGAGTTTTATCATGCTGAAAAACTACTGGAAAACGGCCGTCCGCAACATGCGGCGTCAAAAGGTTTTTTCCATCGTCAACATCCTTGGCCTGTCCCTGGGACTCGCTTGTTGCGTCCTGATTTACCTTTTTGTTGCGGATGAGCTTTCCTTCGACCGCTTCCACGAAAAGGCCGGCTCGATCTACGCTCTCGTCTGCAGGAACGAATTCCACAACGAAACATACGTCGGGGCTTCCATGGGAACGGGGCCCGTTCTGGAACGCGATTTTCCGGAAGTCGAGCGTGCGGTCCGGATTTACAGAAGCGACGCCGCAGCCCGGTATGGGGACAAAATCTTCAAAGAGCGCCCCCATTTCGTGGATCCGAGTTTTTTCGATGTCTTTTCCTTCCCCCTGGTCGCCGGCCAGGCTGAAGCCGTCCTGCAGGCCGAAGGATCTATTGTTCTTACCGAGAGCGCGGCAAGAAAATACTTCGGCCGGGGGCGGAGCCTGGGCGAGACCCTGTCCCTGACTTTTGGAGACATCCAGAAAGAATTCTTTGTCTCGGGAATATGCAAAGACCCCCCGGTAAATTCCAGTATCCGCTTCGACATGCTCATTAACATCAACAATCTCAGGGACATCGAGGGTCCCGAGTTCATGACCCAATTCCGATGGATGGGCACCCCGATATACGTTCTCCTGAGGGACGGCGCCTCGCCGGAGGCCGTCAACGCCCGTTTCCCTTCCTTTCTCAGGCAGTATTTCCAGCAAACCCTCCAGGAGTACAAGGACTCGGGGTCATGGAAAAAGGAAGGGGACGTCCTCTCCTTCCGCTTGGAGAACATACGGAAACTCCACCTCAGTCCGGAGATACGCGGCCTGGGCATAGGCTCGCGGAGCATCCAGAGCTCTCTCATCCTGGCGGGAATAGGGATCCTCATCCTGATCATCGCCTGCATCAACTTCGTCAACCTGTCCCTCGGCCGCGCCTCGGCCCGGACCCTTGAGGTCGGCATGCGCAAGGTCCTGGGGGCCCGGCGGAAGCATCTCATCCACCAGTTCTGGGCGGAATCGCTCGTCTTAAGCTTTCTGGCCATGGCCTTGGGGCTCCTCATCGCCCGCTCAGCCCTTCCCGTTTTCAACGCCCTGGCTGAAAAAAACCTGAATCTGAAGGCTTTTTTCACGGCGCCGAACCTCCTTATATTCGTAGGGATCCTCATCGCTGTGGCCGTAGCCTCGGGAAGTTTCCCGGGATTGTTCTTGTCCCGCCTTGATCCGGTGGATGTCCTGAGAGCGAAAACGCGCTGGAGCCGCAGAAGCCTGTTTTCCCGGGCCCTGGTCGTCGTCCAGTTTGCCCTGGCTGTTTTTCTCCTTGTTATGACCTTCACCATGGCCGGCCAGTTCCGTTACATCAGCCGGGCCGACCTGGGCTTCGACGAGGAGGGAATCATCGTCGTCGACCTCCAGGAAGAATTCGAGCGGGGGCCTCAGTCGGAGGCGCTCATCGATAGGTTCCGCACGGAATTAACCGGAAACCGGGCCGTCATGAGCATTTCAGGAAGCATCATGAATTTCAACCGCCTGATGGTTATGAGCCATATTGATGTCAAGGGGACGGTTACCGACATCTTTTTTAACCGGGTCACCCATGACTATCTCAAAACCATGGGGATCAAACTCCTGGAGGGAAGAGATTTTTCCCGAGATTTCTCCACCAATGCCTCCTCCGTCATCGTCAACCGCGCTTTCGTCAAGCGCTTCGGCCTGGAAAGCCCCCTGGGCCTGACGATCTATGACGCCTACGAACGAGACGAGCCCTTGACGATCGTCGGGGTCGTCGAAGATTACCACTTCCAGCCCATGAAATACGCGATCGCGCCCGTCATCCTTCATATGAAGCCGGAGGAAACGGTTCGAGACATGCTGGTTCGAGTTACCCTCGACGACATCCCGGGGACCATCAAGGCGCTGCAGGATGTCTGGAACTCGCTGCGGCCGGATAAACCCTTTCTTTTTTCATTCATGGACCGGGATATCGAGGATTCTTACAACCGGCAGAAACGCTGGACGAGGATCGTCGAGTACTCCTCAATCCTGGCCGTCTTCATCTCCTCCCTGGGGATCTTCGCCATGACCGTCATCAGCATCGCTCGAAGAGTTAGAGAGATCGGAATCCGCAGGGTCATGGGGGCCGGCACCGGGACGATTGTCGGTCTTATAAGCCGCGAGTTCATCCCCATGGTCGCCGCGGCCAACATCGCGGCCTGGCCCTTCGCCTTCTATGCGGCCCATCATTGGCTTCAGGGGTTTGCCTTCAGGACGAGCCTGTCTCCGGGAGTCTTCGTCTTCGCCCTGCTCCTGAGCCTGTTCGTCGCCCTGGCCACGGTCGGCGTTCTCGCTTTTCGGGCAGCTTTGGTCAATCCGGCCCAAAGCCTGCGTGTGGAATAGGCGAACCGACTCCGCTTTTTCAAATTGACAGGGTGCGGCGGTTGCCGATAAAATGGGTGGCAAACGGAGGGTTATCCATGCATATCATCTGGACGATTCTTCTTGGATTGGCCGCCGGGATCATCGCCAAGTTCATCTATCCCGGCAAGCAGAACATGGGCTGGATCGTGACAACCCTGCTGGGCATCGCCGGCTCCTTCGTTGCGACCTACCTCGGCAAGGCGCTCAAGATTTATCAGCCGGGTGAAACCGCAGGTTTCATCGGTGCCGTCGTCGGCGCGCTGATCATCCTCTTCGTCTACAGCCTGATCAAGAAAAAGGCCCACTAGTCCCGGGTATCCCGTCTGCAGCGCGGAGGACGACGGGTTGTTCCCGAGGCGGGAGACAGGTTTGCCCCGGATAAGTGGCTAAACCCCTAGCTACAGGTCTTCAGTGGACCAAGCCAGCGGATAAAAAACCAGCCCGCTCGCTGCGACCAGTCCGAAAGCCGCCTTACTTAGCCTTGGCTTTTTCTTTCCGGGCCTTCTTCTTGAGGTCCATGCGGTGGGCGCGCTCGTAGGTCTGGATGTCCACGAAGCGTCCCTTGGCATCCCTGACGGCATAGAGCTTCTTGCCGGCCTTGCTCCGATGCGTCGTTCTTTTCATGTTTCCTCCTTCGCCCTTCCTTGAAGTTACGAGGACGGGAATAGGCCCTCTTGAATGTCGGAAGCTCCCGCTTTTAAGCCGGCATCCGGCTTATCCCATCTCAAGTAAATGATGGTCCCGTTCCCGAACCCCTGTCAAGGAACTACGGGCCTTCCATATTTTTTTTCAGATTCTGCATGGAATGTTCAATGATCCTAATCCATTCAGGATGCGCAAGTATCCTATCAATAAATTTTCCTCCGAAATACCACGGGAATTTATAATTTTGGATGAAAGTAAATTTGGTATGACCATCCGATTTTTCAAAAATCCATTGAGTCTGATGCTCTATGCCCTTAAATGATTTTCCAATCCAACCTTCATTTTCCTTGAATTGTTGGAACTCGGTTCCGACCGTAACCCTCATCCCCAGCACCTTGACTTTGTAAATGAATTTAGCCCCGTCACCGCGAGTTTTTTCGGTAACCGGCCTAACATCAAAAACCCCTTCAAAAAACTCCGGCCATTTTTGATAATTGGAAGCATATTCAAAAACTTTATTCGCAGAGGCCTCGATTTTTATACTTCGCTTTATTTCCGTCATTTTTTTGCTCCCTAATTATTTTTTCGGTCTGCCGTCGATATGCGCAGTATAACCCCCTTTGCTTCGGCATTTTCGCAAGCCCGGCTTTTTATCTCAACGAAGATGCATTCCTGCAATGTCTGAAGATCAACCCCATCCTACATGAATAGAGCCTAGCACGTTGATTCTAGGGAAGTCAATAACAGGGCTAGCCGGTTCGGGGATTTGCGTCAGGGGAGGAAGAGCATATGCTTAAACCCTTAATTATCAAATCAGCGAGTAAAGCGTACTCATGCTGGTTTTGCTCTATGGGGTGATTGAATCCCCTTCAACGTACGAATCCAACACGACATAACGCGCACTCAGAGCCCCATTGCTGCCGACATCGAACGACGCATGGCGACCATCGAGCACGACGGCCGCGCTCAACCCCCGGACAAATGCGCCACTCTGGTTGAACTCGACCGCTGTGTTGACATCTATTCCCACCGAAAGCACCGAGGGACTGCAGTAAAGATGGTTATACATACGGCCCCAACGCCGATTCGGCAGCAAGCGCGGCTCGATCGTGAGGCCGATGACCCAGCGCAGCCCGGAGCGAACATCCACGCCCTCGGTGAAAAAGTCGTTGATCGAGTCATCCTCAAGACTGCCCGCGGTGGGAGGAGGATCGGCGCTCAAAAATTGCCCGAGCGCGGCGGCCGCGGCGTCATCCGCCATCAGCGTTGCGCCTCTATTCCACGCCTCGCGGATCGAATTCAGAACGTCTGGGGCGGCGTCCAACGCATCCAATACAGTGGATTGGTCAGGCGCAGTGATAAAGATACCGCTCGCGTTGCCAACAGCGTTTTGAATGGCCGGCGCATCGGCGCGTGAATCGAGGACGAACCCCTGAACAGGCGACGTGACTAAAGATTGAAAAGCGGTTGCGAATGCTTTGGCATCGGCCAGGGCGGCGTCGTTCTTGGCATAGCCTGCCCCGATCACCACCAGGCGCGCATTGGCGCCGCCTGCCAAAGCCACAAAGCGTCCTGCCACCCGTCCCTGCTTGTCGCCGCCAATGTCGCCGCCGAGCAACAAGGCGCCATTGCCCTCTGGCAGTCCGAGATCAGGAAAGACACGCTTGGTGATATCCGGCATCGGTTGGGGCTGGCCGTTCACGAGAGGGCGCAGATTGGACAGGTCATAGCCATAACCGCCCGGCGGGATAAGATGCGTTGCCACCCGGTGAACGGCAAGGGTGTTCGTCGGGCCTGCGTAACGGCCCGTCGCAGCGAAGGTGCGAATATCGACGACGAACACGGAAGAGTATCCGCTGACGTCCATCAAGGTCGCTTCGTTCTGGATCGTCGCACCCGTATTGGCGTCCAGCCCAATGCCGAGCAGCCCTGTAGACCAGGCTGTATTGATCAGCCGCCCGATGCGCCCCCGCTGGTACTCGTGCTGGTCGAGAACGGCATTGGGCAGCCCAAAGATCAGGCCGCGCGTGAAATCTGTCCCTCCTTGAAAAGTCCACAGATCGACACTTCCCTGCTGCAGACCATTCTTGGGGCCATTATTGCCTGTAAAACCGGCGATCATCTGGAGGGATTCGACCGCAGCTCCGGCGCTATTGCCGCTGATCACCACTCCCGAGCTATAAGCGGAGGCCATTAGCTGCTCAGTCGGGGTATTGGCGACGACCGACATGGCGATCGTTTGGTCTCCGCCGAGGATATAGATCCCGTCCAAATCAGCCGTAAACAAGTCCAGATTGCTTTTCAGGTAGGCGTCATCGCGAACGAGAATCGGCGCCAACACCGCGCGGCAGGTCTGGTCTGCCCGCTTGACAGCGCGGCAGGCGGCCTCGATCTGGCTGCGGCGAGCTTCGGCAAGTGTAAGATTCTCGTAGCGTTCGCCGTCCGATATCGAGTACGGATCGGTCGCATAGGTGATGGGCAGGACGAGCAGGTAAATGTTGCCAGTCGTGTCATGCTGGGCTGCGGCTAAAGCGAACCGTCGGAGGGTCGTTAAACCATAGCCGCTGCCGATGGGGACAAACGTCCGGGAAATGGGCGGCCCGCCGCCAACGGTCGAAGTCGGAACGGCAAGTGCCACAGTCAACCCCACGAGCAGTATCGTGCGAGGGCTACGGGCAAGTCGGAGCCAGCAGCGCATCTGTCCTCCTTTCGAGCATAAGAAATGGTAGTTCACAGCGAAAAGGGTGTCAAGATCAGGACTGGCAAGAAGGGGATATCATCGGGAGGCGGTTCGAGCCGTGAAGAGTGTCTGAAAACGGACGGACCCTTGCTCCCCTCAGGTTGCGCAAACATCTTATCAATGAACTTGCCTCACCCAGGTTAGGAATATCGGCGTGCCCGATTTCCTAATGAAGGCGGCGGTCAAATACAAGGCCGGTAGGATGGCCGGCCGCCTTTTCTGGAAACAGATAGCTACTTCCTCAGGCGATGGCTCTCAAACCAGCTTAAAATATATGCCACCTTCGTGATCAATTGACTTGGGCGGCTTGCGATGTCGTGGGATGCGCCCGGAATTCGCACAAGCACAGTATCGATCTTCCGGAGTTTGAGCGCCGAATAATATTGTTCCGCTTCCGAGATCGGGGTCCGGTAATCTTCCTCGCCGTTGATCACCATGGTGGGTGTCTTTACTTTCCCGGCGAGAGATAGAGGCGAGCGCTTCAGGTAGTTGTCCGGGTCCTCCCAGGGATAGCCGGAGAACCAGTACTTAATAAAGTTCCCCGAGTCCCAGGTTAACATCGCGCTTGACCAGTTAATGATCGGCTTCTGAACCGCGGCGGCGCGGAAGCGGTCAGTCCGGCCGATGGTCCAGGCAGCAAGGATGCCTCCGCCGCTTCCTCCCGTAATGAAAAGATTATCGGGATCGACATATCCTTTTGCGATCACGGCATCAACGCCCGAGATTAAATCGTAGTAATCGTCGCCCGGGTAATTGCGGTGAATCAGATTGCCGAATTCCTCGCCGTAGCTGTCGCTCCCCCTTGGATTGGTGTAAAGCACAACATACCCTGCGGCTGCATACAGCTGGATATCCGCGGCGAATTTCGGTCCGTAGTTGAGGACCGGCCCTCCATGGATTTCAAGAATCAACGGGTATTTGTGAGACGGGTCAAAGCCGGGCGGCTTGACGATCCAGCCTTGCACTTTACGATGGTCTACGGAAGATTCAAACCAGATCTCTTCTGGCCTTGCCAGGTTGATGTGACCAAGGAAGTCGTCGTTCAAGCCCGTTATCCGCCGCGCTCCGGGTTTGGCGATGGAGCCTGAACCAACATCCGCAAGGTGATCGGCCGATGCATGGGTGAAGGCATAAAACCCGTTTCTGGAGAGTGAAAACGATCCTGCCGAATAGGGGCGGTCGATCGAAAGCCCGCCGACTTCGTCGGTCAAATCGGTTACCGTTCCGTCCATTGAGACCCGGGCGATTTTTGTCATTCCCCGGTCGTCATATTGAAAACAGATGCTCTGGCCATCCCGACTCCAGGCTGGATTGTACGCGTCTCGGTCCAATCTTTGAGTCAGAATCCGGGGGTTGCTCCCGTCGCGATCCATCAAATAGAGGGAGGTCACCTGATAGAACTGGAGTTGATCGTCAAAACCTATGTATGCTATTTGCCTGCCGTCCGGCGATAAGGAGGGGAAGGCATCGGGACCTCGCCGTTTCGTGAGCGCTTTTATTTCGCCGCTGTCGATTGAAATCTCCTGGATTTCAGAATTCAACGGATCGTATTCCCAATCGGCTTCCCGGTTTGAGGCAAATAAGAGCGACCGGCCGTCCGGCGTCCACACGATCCGGCCTTGATCATCGAATTTTCCGAAAGTGATCTGCCGCGGTGTTCCTCCTTCGGCTGAAAGGAGAAAAAGATGCCAGTAGCCCGATTTCAGATACCCGGCGCCGTCCATGCGATAAATCAACCGGTCGATCGGCTTGGCAGGCGCGGCCCAATCGGCGCCTTCCGGTTTTTCGGGAAGCGTCGCCAGCGGTTTTGTCTCCTCCGGAACAAACATCGAAAAGGCAATCGATTTTCCGTCAGGCGACCAGCTCAAGTCTCCGAAAGGTTCAGTGAGCTGTGTGAGTTTCGCGGTCTGCCCGGTATCCATCCATCTCACATAAATTTGGGCCGTTCCATCGTTTGCCGAAACGTAAATAAGCCGCGTTCCATCGGGAGACCATCGTGCAGATCCGTCATTCTGGTTGCCGGAAGTGAGAGGACGATTGCCCGAGCCGTCCCGATTGATGATCCAGAGATTCGATCGCCGGCAATCTTTCATGATGTCCATGAAGGTTCGGGCATAAACGATCCGCTGACCATCGGGGGAGATCTGAGGATCGGACGCATAAACCAGTCCGAAGACATCTTTCATCTGGAATGTTTTTTTTTCGGCCGGGGAAGAACTCCCGGCGAGCGGGACAAACACAAGGAAAAGGATGGAAATCCAATTTGCTATTCTGATGCCCATGGGTCCTCCCCGTGTGATGAATGGTTTAGGAGGATTATAGATTGGCGAGTTGTCGGGTGTCAACTTGAGCTTAAAATCGCTTTTCATTTATCCGGGGATTGGAATAAAATGGACGCCGCAAACATTTTGTTGAAGGAGGAGGTCATGAAAAAAGCGCACCGCTTGACCAAGCTCATCTTGGGGCTTTTGGTCTTGGGGATTTTCGTTTTCGCTTCGGAAGAGGATAAGACATTCAAAGGCCTGGGGATGGGCCTGGGCAACCTCTCCAGGATCTCTCATGCCCAGACGCGGTCCATAAGCCCCGAGAATTTCACGGGCGAAAAGGGGAAGGCCGCCATGTCGGTCGATGGGCCTGCCTTCAAGGCGGCCCGGGACCTCGGCCAGGGCTGGAAGGTCTCGCCCTTTGTCCGTGTCCAGCCCAAGGAGACGTTCGTCATGGCCGATGTCAAGGGCCAGGGCGCCATCCAGCAGATCTGGCTCACTCCCGCCGGGACCTGGCGCTTCGCCATCCTGCGCATCTATTGGGACGGCGAGACCGAGCCCTCGGTCGAATGCCCGGTGGGCGACTTCTTCGCCTGCGGCTGGGGAAAATACGCCCAAATATCCTCGCTCCCGGTCTGCGTCAACCCGGGCAGCGCTTTTAACTCTTACTGGGAGATGCCCTTCCGCAAGGGCTTCAAGATCACCATCGAGAACATCGCCGACAAGCCCCTCCCCGGCGAAACAGCCACGAATATCTTCACTGTCTACTACCAGATCAACTACACCTTGACCGAGGTGCCTCCGGACGCGGCCTATTTCCACGCCCAATTCCGCCGGGTTAATCCGCTCCCTTATAAAGAGGTCTATACCATTCTCGACGGGGTCAAAGGCTGGGGCCACTACGTCGGGACCTACCTGGCCTGGGGAGTCAACAACAACGGCTGGTGGGGCGAGGGCGAAATCAAGTTCTATCTGGATGGCGACACGAAGTTCCCGACGATTGCCGGCACGGGAACCGAGGATTATTTCTGCGGCTCCTATGACTTTGACTCCAAACGGCCCGACGGCACGATCCAATATACGGAATTCACGACGCCCTATAGTGGATTGCCCCAGGTTATCCGCGGGGACGGACACTACGAGGTCCAGCAGCGCTTTGGGATGTACCGCTGGCACGTCATGGACCCTATCCGGTTCGAGAAGGACCTGAGGGTGACGATTCAGGCCTTGGGCTGGAGGTCAGGCGGGCGCTACCTGCCCCTTCAGGACGACATCTCTTCGGTGGCCTTCTGGTACCAGCAGGAACCCCACGCCGCTTTCCCCAAGCTCCCCTCCAAAGATGACCTGGAGATTATCTGAAACCGTCGCGGCGGGATTAAACTTGCTAAATAGAGGGTTTGGGCCTATACAATTCTCATGACGTTCGGGGAAAGTTGAGTACGAAACAGCCGCTCCCTATCTTGTAGAGATGACGTCCCATGAGACCGTCAAAGGATTCCGCGCTTCCTGCGGAACCCCGGGGCGGTTCTGAAGGGATCTAGGTAATCCCTCCGCTCCGCGATATCCAAACCGGGAGGACAATCGTCCAAAAAATTGGACTTTTTTTCCGGATTTTATCCTTCCATCAGGCGGAACATCCTGGCATGAAATTCGCATAATAAAATAGGCAATGTGCTCGAAAAAAGGAGGAGTTATGAGAAAGGCGGGCCTTTTTTTTATCCTGGTTATCATCAATTTTGCCTGGAATCCCGTCGCCGGACAGACGACCGAGACTTCCGTCATTTGGCCGTATTATTGGTTTGGTAATGAAGAGTTCATTTACCACACTCTTCCGGTTGGCGGCTGGAATACGTTCGGGTCATTCTCGCCGAGGAGTGCGGCCATGGGAGAAACATTTTTTTCCGTTTCTGACGGCACTTCCGGCTATCTAAACCCGGCGGTGTTGACGGCTATCAAGCAGCCTCTGTTCTCGCTCACCTACCGCAATACTGAAAATAAGTACAAGACCTCTTCATGGCCGGATATCATCCCGATGAGAGAATATTTCCTTCCCCAGGGAGAGACCCGTTCTTTTAAGCGGAAGACGGATCATGTGGATTCTATCAGCCTGGTCCTGCCCTTCGGTGAATGGGCAGTGGCAGCGAATTATTCCCTTTTTCAGGAATTCAATATTCCCAGAATCAGCGGCTTTCCCGGCAGTTGGCTGGACATGGTCAAACAGTCCGGCGAGATGCGCGGCCTCAATATCGGCGTCTCCTACCGTCTGACATCAGCGTTTTCTCTGGGGGTTTCGGCATCCTATGTTTTTGGCGATATCAACCGCACCCAGGTTTTTACGCCGATCTATTGGATTCTCGAAAACAGCGTGAGCCCTCCCGGCCAACGAGAGAAGATTCCTCCCTTTTACCCCTGGCCGATGACCTCGGAAGAATACGGCCTGGATTTGAAGGGTTTCTTTTTCAACCTCGGCGCGGTCTTTGAGCCGAATGAGAAATGGAAGATCGGCCTGGCCCTCAGACCGCCGTTCTCTATTGATCTCAGGGCGGACATAGAGACGGTTTTTATGGACGTCATTCCCTGTTGGGGTAAAACATCCGGGGACTTTTATGCCAAGCAGCCCCTGGTTGCGGTGGGCAGCGTTCTCTACAGACCGGTGGATTCCTTTGAGCTTACGGCGGATGTTTCCGTTTGGGGCTGGGACAGCGTTTCTTCTGATTATTTACCGTCCTGGAGCGGCTTGCCGGATTTCAAAAGCATCGTCAAGCTGAACCTAGGGGCAGAATACAAGATTTCCCTTCCTTTTCCTTCTCTGGATAACCTCCGGCTCAGGGCGGGCTATATTTATGATCCTCAGCCTTACCGGTATGCAGAAAGCTACGCCCGGAATTCTTTGTGCGCCGGGCTGGGCCTTTCTCTAGGTCCTTTGGAGATGAATTTTTCGGCAAAGATCAGTTTCTCGCCCAGAGAGCTCCGCCGCTATCATACGAATGTATTGCAGGCTGGAGCGACCTATCGATTTTAAGACCGGACCCTTTCCTAATCTTGAGAATTTACTTCTCTGCTTTCCCTTCTATCAGAACCTAGGAAAGCGCCTGGTGAAAAGCCCGAAGATATATTTCAGCGACACGGCGCTGGCGCCCTATCTCATGGG
>CAZJBD010000049.1:0-2699 GCA_964544265.1 uncultured Eubacteriales bacterium | reverse complement strand
CGTGGCATCGCCCTGGCCGCACTTCTCCTCCTGCTCTCAGGTTACGTTCTGTCCCAGAGCGGGACGACCGGGGCCATCGCGGGCAAGGTCTTCGACGATCAGGGGAATCCTCTGCCCGGGGCCCAGGTCAGGCTGTCGTCTCCTGACCTGATCGGCGGTGGTCAAGTCAAGCTCACGAACGAGGAAGGCAAATTCCGGTTCGTTGCCATCCTGCGCGGGACTTACACGATCGAAGCGTCGCTCCCGGGCTTTGAGACCGTCAAGAAGACGGACCTCAAGATCTTTGTGGGAGAGACCCTCACCGTCGACCTGGTCCTGTCCATCGGCAAGTTGGCCCAGGAGGTCACGGTCACGGGAGCTGCCCCGGTCGTCGATATCAAGGACAGCCAGATGAATTCGACGAACCTGGACCTGCAGACCCTGCAGTCCGTCGGCCAGGAGATGCGCTGGAAGAGCTCGACCGACCTGATCAACCTGGCGCCCGGGGTCATCAGCGGCAGCGCCATGGGCGCCGCCTCCGCCGTCAGCAACCAATGGCAGATCGACGGCCAGAGCCTTCTGACCTATGTCGGCAGCGGCGAGGATTGGCAGTATCCCGACCTCGACATCATCGAGGAGGCCAAGATCTCGGGCTCGGGCGCCAACGCGGAATACGGCAATTTCACCGGCGCGATGCTGAACCTGATCACCAAGAGCGGCGGGAACACCTTCGAAGGCCTGCTCTCGGTCTCCTATTCCCCGCTCGGATGGAACGAGAAGAACTTCGACCCGGCCAATCCCCTCTACTCGTTGTATCAGGCGCCGCCGCGCAGACAGTATTCCGACCTCCACTTCGGCCTCGGGGGGCCGGTCATCAAGGACAAGCTCTGGTTCTATGTGTCCGCCGGGAACATCCGGCAGCAGACGGAGATCACGTCTTCCCAGGGCGGCTCCGTTGTCGGCCGGGAGACCTCGCAGATCCCCAAGGGATTCGCCAAGCTCACCTACCAGCTCGGCAAAAACAGCCGGCTCGCGGCGTTCGCGGAATATGAATACTGGAACATGGCCAACTTCGGCTTGAGCGTCAACCGCCCCGCGGAGGCCACTGCCAAGCAGGCGGGGCCGGCCGTGGCCTTGGGCCTCAACCTACTCCAGACGTTCAACGAGAGCACCTTCGCCGAGGTCAAACTGGGCTACTTCCGCGGCTACTGGGAACAGTTCCCGAACCAGGGGAGAGACGTTCCCCAGCACTACGACTGGCTCACGGGCATATATTCGGGGAACAGCGGGAGTTGGAGCGAAAACCTGTCGGCCCAGGTCAACGCTTCGGCGACGGTGTCGCATCATGCGGAAGACTTCCTGAAGGGCTCCCATGACTTCAAGTTCGGCGTCGAGTTCATGAGGGGCAAAGATGATATGCGGCAGGATTACACGGGCGGCTTCACCTACACGGACAACTACCCCTACAGCTACTATTACGGGGAGTACCGGTACGTGACTTTGGCCTATTCCTACGGCTTCGATCTTAAATCCAACGGCTGGAGGGCCTCCGCGTTCGCCCAGGACTCCTGGACGATCGGTAACCGGCTGACAGTCAACCCCGGGGTCCGCTGGAGCATGCAACGGGGGTATCTCCCGAATCTGCAGAGCGGGGCGTTCTTCAAGCCCCGCAATTATGTCGAACCGCGGATCGGCCTGACCTTCGATCTCTTCGGCGACCACACGACGGCCCTCAAGGCCCACTACGGCCGGTTCCATGAGGCCCTCAAGACTTGGTACTTCAACGGTGTCGACCCGGGCTACAAGGATTGGGTCGGGTATGAGGTGCTGTCGGACGGGACCAAGGCCGAGATGTGGCGTGTCCCGTACTCCAAATCGGCTGCCATGGACCCCAAGGTCGGCATCCCGTACTCGGACCAGTTCACAGTTGGGCTGGAATGGACGATCATGAAGGAAGCTTCTGTAGCATTGACCTTCCTATCCCGCACTTACAAGGACTTCACCGGCCGCGTGAACATGACGGCGCAATGGGAGGAAGGCTCCTACACCTTCATGGACGAGAACGGCGCCCCGCGGACCATCCAGGTCTACCGGCAGGTCAGCCCGCCCGAGAACGACCAGTTCATGATCACGAATCCCCGGGCCGGACTGGCGCCTTCGCTCCTCATCACGCCGAAGAACACCTACACAAGCCTTTCCATCGCGTTCAACAAAAGGTTCTCCTCCGGTTGGATGTTCCATCTCGATTATACCTACAGCCGGGCCAAGGGGAACATGTACAATTCCGGCACGGCGTCCTGGGGAGGCAATTACTTCGAGAATCCCAATCGGCAGATCAACGCCTACGGCAACTTGATCTACGATGCGCCCCACGCCCTGAATGTTTACGGGACGGTCTCGCTGCCGCTGGGCTTCGTCCTGTCTCCCCGGTTCGTGGTCCAGAGCGGGGGGAACTGGACGCCCTATGTCCAGGTCAATGAGATCGCCGGTTCTCCCTGGGTCTTCTTGACGTCCCGGGGATCGGAGAGGCTACGGCCTTATATGTCCCTCGACTTCAGGCTGGAGAAGACCTTCGCCTTCGCGGCGCGGACCAAGTTGGGATTGATCCTGGACGTCTTCAACGTCATGAACCGAGGTGTGCCGACCTATGTCTATGGCCAGGTCAACGGTCCAAACTACAAGAAGGCAGGAGGAGTCTGCGATCCCCGGTATTTCCGGGT
>CAZJBD010000048.1:12130-15106 GCA_964544265.1 uncultured Eubacteriales bacterium | reverse complement strand
AATTGGTATTGTGTCCCCAATTGAGTAATATCAACTTATGAAACTCCGACTGGCGTATGGACAGAGAGGGCTGCCGCTCGAGCTTCCCGACGACTGGGGCGTTACGGTCATAGAGCCCCGATTCATCCGGGCAATCTCCCGTCCCCAGGATCACGTCCTCAGGGCTTTGCGTCGTCCGATCGGATCCCCTCCGCTGGCGGAATGGGTCCGGCCCGGCGATCGGGTTGGGGTCGTCTTCAGCGATATCACCAGGCCCCTCCCCCGCCGGCTTCTCCTGGACGCTATCATCGGGGAACTCGGGCGGGTTCCTCGCATCCAGATAACCCTTTTTAACGCCCTCGGAACGCACCGCCCGAGTCCTGACGCCGAGCTCGGAGAATTGCTTGGCGATCGGCTCGTCAACGAATTCAGGATCGTCCAGAACGACGCATACGACCCCTCAACGCACGTCGGCTTGGGAGTCTCGAGTTTCGGCCACGAGATATTCGTAAACCGGGAGTTGGCGGCCTGCGATGCAATCGTCCTGACCGGATTCATCGAGCCTCACCTGTTCGCGGGCTTTTCTGGAGGCGGCAAGGCCATCATGCCGGGCATGGCCGGACAACGCACTATCCTCGGGAATCACGATGCGGGCATGATCGGAGATCCAAATGCGGTCTGGGGAATCACCGGAGGGAATCCCGTCTGGAAGGAGATCCGCGAGATCGCCCTTAAGATTGCTTCCGGAACTCGGGCGGGCGGTATGTTTCTGGTCAACGTGACGCTTAACAGGAATAAGGACATCACGGGCATCTTCTGCGGCGGCTTGGACCAGGCCCACGCCGAAGGCTGCTCCCGCGCACGGGAGACCTGCATGGCTCCGGTCGAGGCTCCGTTCGATATCGTCGTCACAACCAATAGCGGTTATCCTCTTGACCTCAACGTCTACCAGGCGGTTAAGGGGATCAGCGCGGCGGCCCGCATCGTCAAGAAGGGCGGGGCAATCGTTTGTGCCGCAGAATGCCGGGAGGGGATCCCCCAGGGGAGCGAATTCAGTCGGCTTCTGGGGAGCGCTCGGAGCCCGGAGGAGGTCCTCGCCAAGATCCTGGCTCCCGGATTCCTGGCCCAGGACCAATGGCAAGCCCATATCCTGAGCCTCATCGCGAAGGAAACGGACGTCTATCTCTATAGCGATAAGCTGAGCGATCAAGAGATCGCCGGAGCGCTCCTCCGGCCTTGCCGCGATATCCCGGCGACCCTGACCGGCCTTCGGGAGAGGCTCGTCGCGAGTCGGGGGGGAAAAGCAACGGCTCGGATCTGCGTCATGCCGGAGGGTCCCCAAACCATCCCCTATATCAAATTGGGGACACAATACCAATTTCCGAATTAACAAAATCCCCCCTGGATTTTTCATCAAAAAAATAAATAGGAAATTGGTATTGTGTCCCCAATTTCGTGAGACTTCTATGACCAACCCAACGTTTATTCCATCTAATGCCGAGAATCGCACGGATCGTTATCCCCGGTTGCCCCCACCATGTCATCCAACGGGGAAACCGGCGCCTGAAAGTGTTTTTTTCGGAAGAGGATAAGAGTTTGTACCTAGGCCTGATTCAGCGGCACGCTAGGAAATACGGCATAATCATCTGGGCGTACTGTCTGATGGACAATCATGTCCATATGATCGCGGTCCCCAAGAACCGGGAAAGCTTAGCCCGCGGGATCGGTGAATCTCACCGTAAGTACACAAACCTCATCAACATCCGGGAAAATTGGAAAGGCTATTTATGGCAGGGGCGGTTCATCTCGTATCCCCTGGACGGGGGACATCTTTTTGCCGCGGTCAGGTATGTCGAGCGGAATCCTGTTAGGGCTCATATCGTTGCTAGGGCGGAGCAATACAAATGGTCGAGTGCGCCGGCCCATGTTTTAGGGGTTAAAGACGAATTGATTTCAGCATGTCCATTGACCGCGGATATCGAGGATTGGGCATTTTACCTCGGCCAAAAAGATTAAGATTCGGAGGTCCAGGAATTCGTTAAACATGAGCGTACCGGCCGGCCTCTTGGCGATAAAGCCTTTATCAGGAAGCTTGAAGAGCTGACGGGAAGGATTCTCGCCCCACGAAAGCGTGGCCGAAAAGAAAAAGGGGACACAATACCAATTTCCGAATTTCCTAAACCGATAAATTTTCCAGGGGAAAAATAAGAAATTCGGAAATTGGTATTGTGTCCCCGATTTATATCAATGATGATGATTGCGGGTTATGCTTTAAGAAGCTACGCTTAGCTGATGCGGGGTTTCGCGTTGCATAACAATAAACGCAAAGAAACGGACAGGTATCGTATATGCCGATATCTTTGCTTATCACGCATCCGCAAGCTGGTCTCTGATGAGGATCCTTCTTGTGGGTCACCGCTATCTTAAAAACCTTTTCTATAAGCTGATCATCTATGCATTTGCCGGGTGCAACACCCAGCCTGTCCAGACCGCTTTCCTCGGCACAGCTCAATATCTCCATTCCATTGGCTTTCGCGATTTCAACGATGGATTTAATAAGGCGGTCAAATCTCTTTCCCTCCAACCGCGAAACGTGCAATCCTTCCGCCTCCAAGCTGCGCATCCGCCCTTCCGTATGCTGATACGTGTCCAATAGGCTGATCACCAAGCGCTTCGTATAGCCTCTCAACGAGGACGCGATATGGGATATTTTCTCAAGGTGGCGACGCGCCGGACTTTGGTTCGTGATGACGATCGGATCATATCGCCATACGACTCTGTCGGGCCCCAGATCGTCGGCCAACGACTTGAAGGTCTCGACGGAAGGCTCGATCGACGGGCTTTTGGGATCGAGGATTCTCGGATTTCCGAGGATCGTATATTGAAAATAATAACGAAATCCTCTCCTATCAAGCTCGGGAAGTTTGTTGATGAGAGGCTTCGCGTTTCTTGTCCAGAAGACAATACAATCGACATCCTCAGGATTCAAAGAGACGG
>CAZJBD010000048.1:2854-12030 GCA_964544265.1 uncultured Eubacteriales bacterium | reverse complement strand
ACGATCGTCGGCGCCTCGACGGGCTGGATGAGCATCTGGGCAATCTTCATGCCGGCCTTAATGATAAAAGGCGCTCGCCCTAAGTTGACCATAACGACCCGGACCTCCCCTCTGTAGCCCGCGTCCACGACCCCTGCCAACCGGTGAACGCCTTGAATGGAGAGGCCGCTCTTGTCCCACACCAAGCCGACATATCCCGCCGGGATGGCCATCTGAATGCCTGTCGGCACAGGCATTGTCTCCCCAGGCCCGATGACCATATCAACACATGAGAACAGGTCCAAGCCCGCGTCCCCTGCGTGCGCATAAGCAGGGACTTTCGCGTTCTGGTGGATCTTTTTTATCCTGAGGTCCATGCTTCCGCTCCTCTTTTTAATTGGGGACACAATACCAATTTCCGAATTGCAAAAAACGGCGAAAACTCCAGGGGAAAATTCGTAAATTCGGAAATTGGTATTGTGTCCCCATTTCATTATACTCCTTCGATCAGCACGTCCTTGAAATAGGGCCTGGCAATCTCCTCGAGCATGACAAACTCCTCCGGGGGATAAGGTTTGACATCAAGAAACGCAGGGTCGATTGTGTCGTGGGCGACGAACTGCTGAAGCTGGTAGACCTCCGCCCCTTCCAGCCACTCGCCTATTTTCCGGATGTCTTCGCGTCCCAGGAGTCCCGGCACGACGGTCGTCCGGAACATGTACTTCAGCCCTGATCGCATAACAATCTCAACGCTCCGCTGGATGTCCGCTTCCCTGACCGCCGTCCCCGCTACTTCGCCGTAGCGCTTGAGCGGCGCCTTGATGTCCATGGCGATCCAGTCGACGAGGCGGTCAACGACGAGTTTTTCCAGCCTCCCCGGCAGCGACCCATTTGTGTCCAGTTTGACCAGCAGCCCCCGCTCTTTGATGACCCTCATGAGATCTTCGACGTCCTCGCTGAGCAACGGCTCTCCCCCGGTGACGCACAGGCCTTCGAGCCAGCCCTTCCTCCCGTCCAGGTAGGCTAAAAAAAGGTCCATGGGCATCGTCGGAAGAGATTCCGGCCTTAGCACGAGATCTGCGTTATGACAGAACGGGCAACGGAACGTGCAGCCGCCCAGAAAAACGGTCGAAGAGATGTGGCCGGGGAAGTCTTTGCTGGAGAACTTCTCTAGCCCTTTGATCCTGACCATGCCTCGAACTCCTCGGCGCTCGTCAGGACGGCCCGGACGTTCTCCTGGTCGTTGAGGATGAGTGTGGGCAGAATGATCCCGCCTTTGTCATCGCGCTTCAGCATCTTGATGAAGTCGCGGATCCGGGTCCTGCCCTGGGGTAGAACGAGGCTGTATTCCTGGTAAGGGACCTCTTTTTTGCTGAGAAGTTTTTTCAGTTTGTCGCACTTCTCGCAGTTCGGGTAGGTAAAAAGGAGATAATCCATCTTGGGGTCTCGTCCTCCGGTTCTTTCCCTTCTAGGCTAGTTTCGTATAGGGCGTCCTTTCCCTGAACTCTTCTTGTTTGCCGTCGTTCCAGGTCCGGATGGGCCGCAGGTAGCCCACGATCCTGGAGTAAACCTCGGTCTCCGATCCGCAGTTCGGGCAGGTCCGGTGTTCTCCCTTAAGGTAGCCGTGGTTAATGCAGACGCTGAAGGTCGGCGTTATCGAAAAATACGGCAGGTTGGTCTCGGCGATCTTGCGGACAAGCTTCTTGCACGTCCCGGCGTCGATCGCCTCGGGCAGAAAGGTGTGGAAGATCGTCCCGCCCGTATACAGGGGCTGGACGGCGACCTGGTGCTGAAGCGCTTCAAAGACGTCCCTTGTCGCGTCTACATTGAGTTGGGTGGAGTTGGTCAGGAACGGGTGTTTTTCCGTGCCCGAAGTGATGATCCGTGGATACTTCTGCTTGTCGAGCCTGGCCAGGCGGTAGGAGGTCGATTCGGCCGGCGTCGCCTCGAGGTTATAGAGGTGCCCCGTCTCGCCCTGGAACTCCTTGAGAACGCCCCTCATGAACTGGAGGGTTTCGACGGCAAATTCCTTGCCCTCCGGCGTTCCGATCCCCTTCTTGAGCAAGTTGAGGCAGGCTTCGTGCATGCCGCAGATGCCGATCGTCGAGAAATGGTTGTCGAAGTGGCCGAGGTAGACCTGGGTGTAGGGCATGATCCCCCGGCTCAGCATGTTGTTGACGATCTCCCGCTTCGTCTCAAGGGACACCTTTGCCAAGATCATGAGGTCCCTGAGCTTTCCAAAGAACTCGGCCTTGGTCGCCGCCTCGTACCCGATGCGGTTCAGGTTGATGGTGACGACCCCGATCGAGCCTGTCGAATCGCCGGGCCCCCAGATGTTCCCCGGCCGCCGCATCAACTCCCGCTGGTCGAGGTTAAGACGGCAGCACATGGCCCGGATATCCCCGGGGCTCATGTTTGTTCCGATATAGTTCTGAAAATAAGGAATCCCGTATTTGGCCGTTGCCTCGAAGAGGAGGTTGGCGTTGGGAGAATCCCAGTCGAAGTCCGCGGTCAGGTTGTAGGTTGGGATGGGGAAAGTAAAAACTCGACCCTTCTGATCGCCCTCGATCATGATTTCCAGGAAAGCCCGGTTGATCATGTCCATTTCGGCCTGGTACTGGCCGTAGGTGGCCTCGAGCTCCTCTCCGCCCACGACGACCTTTTTGTTCTTCATATCGTCGGGGACGGTCCAGTCGAACGTCAGGTTGGAGAACGGTGTCTGCCAGCCCCAGCGCGACGGGACGTTGAGCCCGAAAATGAGCTTTTGGATGTCCTGCTTGACCTGGTCGTAGGTCTGACGGTCATGACGGATGAAGGGCGCAAGGAGGGTGTCCACGGAAGAAAAAGCCTGGGCGCCCGCGAATTCGCCCTGCATGGTCCCGATATAGTTGACCATATGGAGGGTCGCCGTTTCCAGGTGCTTGGCCGGGTTGGAGTGGACTTGGTTCGGGACGTGACCGAAGCCGCGTCGCAGGAGGTTCTCCAAAGACCAGCCGGCGCAGTAGCCTACGATGGGATAGGAAAGGTCGTGAATGTGGAAGTCTCCCTCCTGGTGAGCCTTCTTGATCGGCTCGGTGTAAATCTGGTTGAGCGCGAAGTTGGAAAGAACCTCGCCGGCGATCCTGGCGTTGAGCCCAGAAAAGCTGGTCACGCCTTCATTGCTGTTTTCGCGGATCTTCCAGTCCGCGTCGTTGATGTAGTCCCTGACGAGCCGCTCAAGGTTAATTCCTGTCTTCTTGGCTTCTCGGATGCCCTTGTGCTTCTCACGGTAAAGGATATAGGACTTGGCGACTTCGTGATAGCCCTGTTTCATCAAGACCATCTCGACGATGTCTTGGATCTGCTCGACGGAAGGGACGGTGTAGCCGCCGAACTTCTCCTCGATCATGAACGCGGCTATGTCGGATGTCGTCCTGGCGGACGCGGGTTCTGTGATCCCCTGCGACTCCATGGCTTTGGCGATGGCCTTTGTGATCTTGTCCTGGTTGAAGTCAACGACAGTGCCATCCCTCTTCTTGATGCGGGAGATGCCCTTGACGATCATCATCCGCGGCCTCCTTTCTCAGGTTCTCAAGTTTGAGAACTCACTCTGTCCATGTCCGGAGGAAAAATGCTAAAATGGGTCGTGTTTGTATGAAAGGCAAATCACGTGACCTCCGGCGATCCTCCCATATTTTGTGTGTTCCTCAGGCATCTAACACAAAATCTTGTGTTAGCGATTCAGAATTTACACTCTATTTTTGGGCTTGTCAAGTCCCCTGTAAACGATTTTTAAAGATTTTTTGAGGCCCATATGAAAATGCTCCATATCCGCACCCGCTCCAGAGAGGAGCTCGTCGACCTGACCCCCGAGGTCCAGGGAATCGTCGCCTCCTCCGGGGTCAAGAACGGCCTTTGCGTCGTCTTTGTCCCCCACACGACGGCCGGAGTTGCCATCAATGAAAATGCCGATCCCGACGTCCGGGCCGATATCTTGGCGGCCCTCCGGCGCGCCGTCCCGGACAGCCTCCCCTTCGCCCACTCCGAGGGCAATTCCCCCGCCCACATCAAAGCCTCCCTCATTGGCTCCTCGGTGACGGTCATCATCGAGGACGGAAGGCTGTGCCTCGGCACGTGGCAGGGAATCCAGTTCTGCGAATTCGACGGTCCTCGCTCGCGAAGGCTATACGTCCGAATCCTGTGACTCATCGCCAATCCCCCCAACCCCCCTTGGCCAATCAAGGGGGCAAAAGGTCCCTGTCTCCGGCAGAGTATGGAAGGCATAGGGAAGGGCTGCAGCGACCATGCGGAGATCAGCCTGAGCCGAGCGTCCGACTAGGGTAGCCCTTGGCCTCCGAGGGATCGAGGCTCGGAGGATGGGTTTCCTCTTGAAAGCACGGTCATCGGAGGACGAGCCCCAGCCGCGAGAGTTCGGCGGCCAGGTCGGTCGTGGGCGCGTAAACGATGCCCTTCGCGCCGAGCGACACCGGGACCTCTAGGTTCTCCGGCAGATCGTCGATGAAAACGCACTCATCCGCAGCGCACCCGGCCCGCTTCACCGCCTCCCGAAAGATCCCGGGCTCGGGTTTGACCAGGCCGAGTTCATAAGAAAGGAGGTAGTCATCGAAGATCAGGATCCGGGAGAATTTTTTTTTGATGAATCCGAACCGTTCCGGGTCGGTATTCGATAGGAGGAGGAGCTTCGACAAAATCGGTTTCGCCCGCTTCAAGACCTCCACGGCCCGCGCGTTGAGCCAAAAAACGTCGTTATAGATCGCGAAGAACTCTTCCCGGGATATCCGGGCGTCGAAGGCCTTGACGATCCGGTCATAGAACTCAGGGGACGAAATCAATCCTTTGTCAAAGGACGTGATGAGTTCCATGTTCGAGTGAGCAACCTCCTTCGTCTCTTCCCGGGAACGACCGCAATGCCCGGCGAGCTTGCGGATAAAGATGTCGTTGTCGAACCAAAGGACGACCTTTCCCAGGTCGGAGACGACGGAGCGGATCATATCTTCCCGCGCTCCAGCCCGCCGCCCTCCTTCACGTCCGCCCGCTTGAGGAGGATCGCGAAGAGCAGCCCCAGGAGCCCGAGGCTGGCGAACATGAGGGACGATGCCGTATAGCTTTTGGTCGCGTCGCGCAGGAGCCCGTTGAGGAGCGGGAAGAGCCCCAGTCCGACGTTCTGGATGGCGGTCATCATGCCGAAGGCCGTGCCTGTTCTGTCCTTGCGGACGATGAGCGGCACCGAAGGCCACAGGGCGGCCGGAACAAGGACGAAAGCGGCCCCGAGGAGAACCATCGGCCAAGCCGGGTAGATCCGGGTCAAACCCATGACGAGATGGCACGGGATGAGGATCAGCGAGCCCCAGATCATGAGCGTCGCCCGCTTGCCGATCTTGTCTATGAGGCTCCCGGCAAACGGGGCGAGAATCATGGAGGCAAAAACAATGATCGAGGAGATGCCGCCCGCGGTGCTAAACATGTGAAAGAGGTTGTTGAAGACTTGGTGGAGGAACGACCCTCCGGCCACGGCCGTTCGGGCGATCCCCCACTTGTCGACAAAAAAGTCCGTAGACAGGGACGTAAACGGGAAGATGGCCGCATAGAACGTGAAGCAGAGGAACGTGACGTACCAGAACGTCGGCTTGAACTCCTTGATGTCCTTGGCGTTAATCTTTTCAGCGACGCTCTCATTCTTAAGGTGGAGAGCCTTTTCCCCCTTGCGGTCCATGATGATATAAAAGACGTTCCCGAGAAGCGAGATGACGCAGGCCCCGACGGCCGCCAGGAGGGCGTAGCGGTAGCTCCCGAAATACTTGGTGATCAGCTCGCCCGTGTTGAAAGCGAAGAGAGAACCGATCCGGCTCACGGTCAAGGTTGCGCCGAAGGAAAAGGCCAGCTCCTTGTCCCGGAACCAGCGGGCGAGCATGGAACTTTGGGCGACGACGAGCGGCTCCGATCCGGCCCCGAAAATGAACCGGCCGAGGAAGAAGAAAGGGATGCTTTTGGCCCGCCAAACCAAGGCTGCGCCCGCCAAGACGAGGATGGAAAAAAGGAAGCTCGCCTTGCGTGTCCCAAGCTTGTCGATGAGCATGCCTCCCAGGAGAACGGCCAGGACCGCGGCGATGCTGTACATCGTGAAGAACGTCCCGACAGTGCCCCTGGCGGCGTGGAGCTCCTCGACAAGCGTCGGGGCTATGGCGCCGACGATATCGTAAGCGAAGTAACTGCCGAAGCAGAGGGAGGCGATGAAGAATAGGTTCAGAAAGCGATAGAATCGCCTCGATGGATGTAAGAAGCCCGCGGCCTGGTCGGGAATCTCGATCATTCGGTTACGCCTCCTATCAGGTCAACTTGGAGGGGGAACCCGTTTCGCGTTTCCCCCTTCCAACGTTCGCTTCGCTCCCTGCCTCCCTTTCTCGGGCAGGGCATGAACCCACGCCCTGCGACCAAGGGGACATACCCCCTTGGATCCCCCGACGAGCGGCTCCCCGGGTCAAGACCCGGGGCATATCGCCGCTCGTCAAACGCCAAGGGGAAAGTACTACACCCGTCGGCAGGGTGTCAACCCGGATCGGCTCCCGATTCAATTTACGGCCCGCAGGGAGCGGGGGGGGGGACCCCCCTACCCTCGCGTTGCGCGCTCGAATCTTCTATGCTATATGTAAATCGCTCCTTCACGGGAAAAAAATCATGAAAGAGAAGCCGTTCCTGGAGGCGGTCAATCTGGGGCGCTGGGAAAGTCAGATCCGAAAAGCCCTGACCGGCCTTAAAAAACAAAGGATCCTGGAACGCATCGTCGACGGGGATTGGACGGTCTGGAAAAAAGAAGACTGTGAGATTCGAAGCCGCCTCGGCTGGCTCGATCCCCTTCCGAGAGCGGCGGCCGAACAGGCGGGGATCGAGGCGTTCGTCCAAGAGGTCCGCCGGGATGGCCTCGAGCGTATCCTTCTCCTGGGCATGGGGGGATCGAGCCTCGCGGCGGGGGTCTTCGGCCGCGTTTTTCGAACCCGGAAAGGATTCCCGGTTCTCGAGATCCTAGACACGACGTCGCCGGACGCCGTCGACCGTGCGGGCCGAACCTTCGATCCGGAGAAAACCCTGTTCATCGTCTCCTCAAAATCCGGGACAACGGTCGAAACAACTTCCCTGTTTAATTATTTTTACGCCCTGGTGCGGAACCGCCTGGGTTTGGTTCAAGCAGGGCTGCATTTTGCCGCGATCACCGACCCGGGGACCCCCCTTGAAGCGCTTGCCCGGGGTCTCGGCTTCCGGCGCACGATCTCCGGCGACCCGGCCGTAGGCGGCCGGTTCTCCGCCCTGACCGTTTTTGGGCTCGTCCCGGCCGCCCTCAAAGGAATCGATATCGGAAGGCTGCTGGCCTTAAGCGAAGGGACGATCCGAGCTTGCCGGAGGGAAGATCCGGAAATGAATCCGGCGGCTTTCCTTGGGACGATCCTCGGGACCATGGCCGGTCGCGGTATCGATAAAGCGACCTTTCTCGTGTCCCCGAGGGTCCGGAGCCTCTCGGGTTGGCTTGAACAACTCATAGCCGAGAGCACGGGGAAAGAAGGCCGGGGGATCCTCCCCGTCCCCGAGGACGCGCCGGCGAGGTCGCATGTTTACGGCCGCGACCGTTTTTTCATTTATATCCGGTGCGGAGAGGATCAAAGCTTGAACGCGGATTTCAACGCCCTCCGAAAGAACGGATTCCCGGCTCTGACCCTGACCATGCCTGACGCCTATTCCCTGCCCGGCCATTTCTATCTCTGGGAAATGGCAACGGCTGTCGCTGGACATATCCTGGGAATCAATCCCTTCAACCAGCCCGACGTCGAGTCGACCAAGATCGAAACGAAAAAATTCCTGAGCGCGGGAAGGCCAGCGATTTGGACAGAAAAAAAAGAAAAGGGAGGAACCTTGATAGATTTCCTCTCCGGGGCACGAGCGGGAGATTATGTCGCCGTCCAAGCCTTCCTCGACCCCCTGCCGACGATCCGGAGAGCTCTCGAAAAGCTCAAAGACAAGCTCCGGGAAAGAACCAAGCTCCCTGTAACGCTCGGCTTCGGCCCTGGATACCTCCACTCCACGGGTCAGCTCCACAAGGGGGACGCGGGCCGGGGGCTATTCATTCAACTGACCTCGGAACCGAAATCCGACGTCCCCGTCCCCGAGGTCGAAGGGAAGCGACCGGCGGATTCCTTCGGCGCCCTCTTTTCCGCCCAAGCCTGGGGGGACTGGATGGCGCTCAGGGAACGCGGCCGCCGAGTCATCCGCGTCGATCTGGGGGAAGACGTGCGGGTCGGCCTCGGGCGGCTCCTACGCGAATAAATAGAGGAGCAACGAGGGGAACCGGCCGGACCGGACCCTCGGGGGGGAGGCAAGAGAACGGCTTCAGGCCGCTTAAAACTAGATATTAGGCTCTATAACGTATTTGTATTAATAGAGTCCGCAGAAAACGACGTCGGCGTGAAAGAGCTCGCGGCTCTTGGTCCGGACCTTTTTGTCAACGGTTTCCTTAACGTTCAGATAGAACCAGAATTTGTCGAAAAGCCTCAGCTTGCTCATGTAGTAACTGGCGTAGTCCGTGAATTTGTCGACGATGATCTTCCCGATTTCCTTGTTCTTTTCATCGGTCAGGACGATCGTCGGAGGAGTGGAGCTCTTCTGGAGCATTCCATAGACCTTGACATTGCCCTTGCCTTCCCATTCTTCATTCTTAAGAGCGCTGGTGATTTTCATCTCCTGGAAGGAATCCCTGGTTACGGGGTCCAAATAGTCGTCCAGAACAAGGTCTTGGGTCCGGGTGTAGACGTTCCTGAACGATCCGGAGGCATCCTTCAGCTCGATCGTGTCGGCGCGGAAAACCGAGGGCTTGTCGGCAAGCAACTCACCTTTAACTTTAACGTCCTTGCCGGTGAGCTTAGACGCGTCCCCGGACTCGATTTGTCCCTGGACGGCGAGGTCGAGGCCCTGGGCGCTCGGAAGATAGAAGTACTTGCCGAGGCCGATCTTGACGGTTCCCTCGAACTCGACAACGGATGCCGCCGGGGCAGCCTGCTCTTGGCCGTACATCCCGCCGGCCATAAGGAAGATGACGCCCAAAATCAATCCGAAGATACCGATGATCCTTTTAGTCGAAGCCATAGCTCTAACCTCCATGTGGTCTATAGCCTGTCTTTATATCACTAGCGCCGGAAAAAGTAAAGAAAAAA
>CAZJBD010000048.1:0-2754 GCA_964544265.1 uncultured Eubacteriales bacterium | reverse complement strand
CTCGGATAAGTTCTGAGGGTCGGGCCGGACAGGGAGCCGCGGACCAACCCCGTGGAGGGGCCGGAAGAGATCGAGCGCGTGCGGGACGACACGCCAGACGGAATTCCGGAGGAAGGGCTCCGCAGGGATTGGCTGGATAAAGCCGTATAACTCCGTATGACGCGGGAACCGGCACCGTCGAGGACCCTCTCCGTGCCGGGCGACCGGAGGGCGGAGCTCCGGATAACGGGTTTGATGGCTGGCTGCTCGGCCTGCAAGCTAATTCTTTCGAGGGCGGTGAACTGGGAAGCGGTTAGGGCGTGTCGGGAGATCGCGGGGGATTGGAGTTGGTCCCTATGGACCATGATCAGGGCTCTCGAATGGATAGGATAATAAGGATCGCGATAGTGATCGTAGAAATGGTTATCGATGATGACGACAGGACGGTTATAATAGCTGAGGGGGCACCAGCCCACGTAATTATAGTCGTGATACCAGTGGACCCAGGCCGGTCCCCAGTGGGTCCTCGGGATCCAATACCAGCCTAAGTTGATCCCCCAGTGCCACCTGCCGTAATGGTGGGTGCACCATCCCCAGGGTTCCGAGGAGACCCAGGTCCAGCCGATGATGGGATACCAGACCCAACGGCCGAAATAGTAGGGCCTCCAGTCGATATGATGGACATAGGGAACCCAGACATTTCCATAGGGCTGTTCATAGACCCAGCGGCCGTTGTCGGCCAGCTCTTCCTCATATTCGGAGATGGCGGAAGGCAGGTAAGCGGAGGAGCTCCTCCGGGCGAGGAGTCCGTCTCTGGATTCATTCCATTGATCGAAGCCGTCGGAGCGGGCGTAGAACCTCTCCGGATCGGAGAGGATTTCGCCGCGGGAGGCGACGAGCTTTTCCCTGGCCTTGACCAGGACGGAGCCCTTTTCGCCGGCGGCTTCAACGGACCCTTCGTAGACGAAGATTCCGGTCTCGTTCTCTGAATCAACCTCGAAACGGTAGAGGCCTTCCTCGAGGATATAAAAAGATGCGTCCGGAGAGTGGACCTCGATTCCCTTCTCTTTATCCAAGGAAACGACGCGCAGATAGGCGCGGCCATCCAGGAGATGGATTTTGATCCGGCTGTCAACTTCGCTGGGAAGGAGGGCGAATTCCACCTGAGCGAAGGAGTCGAGCCTGAGGTAGTTCCGCCGGCCGAACTGGACTTCGGCCTGTCCGTCCATGGTCAAGAGCTTGTCGCCCACAACAAGAGGAAGGTTCACTTCGGCCGTTTCGGTCCCCAGGTCAGATGCCCTCTGGACGGAAACCTCGCCCTTAATATAGCTCAGCCGCGCGAAGCTGTAATTTGAATAGTCGTTCGTTTCCGCCAGCGCGAAAAGGGGGGCCAGAAAAAGAAAAGCCCCGATCAGGACCCCAATCGAACGATTTCTTAACATCTTTTTTCTCCTCCCGCCTCTAGAAAGAGCAAGAACCATGCCATCCATATGACCTTGAAATTGTGTTTTCGGCCCGCCGGCCTGTCCTAATTTCCGGACAGATGTTTCTAGTAGGGGTCAAACCTACTCTTTTGACAAGTTTGTCAAAAGAGTAGGTTTGACCCCTACTTCCCAGACTTGGAGGCCGGCGGCGGAGAGCGAAGCGGGCAGGACTCTAATGCCGCCGCCGAGGGAGTTGATCGCTTCGAGCATCCGGCGCCTGAGGCTGTCGTCCGGGCCGGCCAGGACGGCGAGCGAGCCGCCTTGCCCCCCAGCCCCGTTCACCTTCCAACCGGAGGCCCCGTATCGGCGTGCGGCCTCGATGACGAGATCGGCTTCGGGCGAGATAAGGCCTGCATAGAGCCCGCGCTGGCATTCGTTGTTCTCCGCCATGACCCGGCCATAGGATTCCAGGTCGCCCCGCAACAGATGGTCGCGAGCATCCTCGGCCAACTTCCTCATCCTCTCCAGCCGGCCGAAGAGCGGACCTCCTTTTTCGAGTAGGGCGATGACCTCTTCGTGGGTCGCCGATGATTGGTGGGGCTTCCCCAGGTAAACCAGGCCAATTCTCCGGTTAAGTTCCTCCCAAATTGACGGACGAAGTTCGAGCCCGGTTATCTCCGCCCTCGGGTATTCGAACATCCGGATGAAGGTCACTCCGCCGCGGGCGGCGCAGATTTGGTCCTGGATGCCGCTCTGCTGTCCGAGCTTTTCCGTCTCGACCCGGTGAGCGAGCGCCGCGACCTCGTCGGGGGGGATTGTCCGGCCGACAAAGAAGCTCAAGGCCCCGAGCAGGGCCACGCAGACGGAAGCCGATGTTCCCGTGGAGATGCCGGCCGGGACGGGGGAGAAGATGTCGATCTCAAGCCTCCACTCCCAAGGGATGGGAATCATCCCGATCGTGTGCTGGAGGAAGGCATGAGGCCGGGAAGCCGGCCTTTCCGGCACGACAGAGAAGGTCTCTCCGTAGTTTGTGGCATGAACCAGGACCCTCTCTTCCGTCTCCTCCTCGTTCTTCCGGGCCCTGATCTGGACCTCGACAGGAGGGGCCACGGCCAGATTGAGGACGTTTCCCCTCTTCGCGAACCAGGTGTCCGTCCAGCCGCCGATATCATTCACGCGCAAGGGGGCCCGGGCATGGACGGTCCTGTTCATCAAGCCCCCCTGCGGTGCCGGACCTGATCGAGGCTGACCGCCACGATGATGATGATGCCGATGATGATCTCCTGGATGTAGTTGGGCCAGCCCATCATCGTGCAGCCGTTGCGGAGGAAGGACATGATGAAGACGCCGA
>CAZJBD010000047.1:0-15358 GCA_964544265.1 uncultured Eubacteriales bacterium | reverse complement strand
GGAGCCGAAGCGGCCTGGCTCGCCGGGACAGGCCGCGGCCGACGGAGGGCACGCCTCGAGCTTGAATTCCATCTCACACGAAAGGAGATGCTTCCGCAAAAGAGGTCAGACTTGATTTTGCGCCTATTCTGGGCAAAAATGATGACGATGCCGAAAAAGAAACTCCTGCTCATTCCGGGCCCCAGTCCTGTCCATGAACGCATCCTGGCTGCCCTTGCCAAACCCACTGTGGCCCACACAAGTTCCGAGATGCAGGCCGAGCTCAGGGGGGGATGCGAGAACCTAAAGAGGATTGTCTTCTGCTCGGAGGGTGAGGCGTTCGTCGTCGCCGGGGCCGGGACACTTTCGATGGAAATGGCCCTCCTGAACGCGGCGGCCGCGGGCAAGGATCGCGTGCTTGTCCTTTCGCAGGGTTATTTTGGAGAGAGGATGGGCCACATTCTCCGAACTTTCGGCATCAACCACGAGGTCATGGAAGCGGAGTGGGGGAGGGCGGTTCTCCCAGAGGAGCTAGACGCACGGCTCAAAAAAGACAATTATGACATCATCGTTTCGACTCACGTGGACACGGCTACGGGGGCATGCGCCCCTATAGAAGAATACGCCCGGGCCGCGAAAAGTTCAGGCGTGCTTTTCATCGTCGACGGAGTCTGCGCCACAGGCGGCATCCCCGAGAAAATGGACGATTGGGGGATTGACGTCGTGCTCACGGCGGCCCAAAAATGCTTCGGAGCGCCTCCGGGCCTGGCCGTCTGCGTTTTCTCCGAGAGGGCGATGGCCAAACGGCGAGAGTTGGGCTCCATTCCCGCCTATTATTCCGACATCCTCCGTTGGCTGCCGATTATGAAGGATCCGGCCAAGTATTTTTCGACGCCCTGCGTCAATGAGATTCGATCCTTTTTCGAAGCCACGCGCATCATCCTTGAAGAAGGGCTCGAATCCAGGTTCGAGCGGCATGATCTCTTTGCCCGTTCGATCCGGGCGGGGCTGGAGGCGCTCGGATTCGGCTTTTTCACGGAGCCGACGTTCTATGCATCAACGATGTCCGTCCCGACCTATCCGGCCGGGGTCGAGGACCACGCCTTTCGGACGACACTTTATGAAAACGGCGTCGTCGTGGCCGGGGGATTGGCCCAGACCGGAGGCAAGGTCTTTCGTATGGGCCATATGGGCAACCTGACCCGGGACGAGATCCTGTTTGCTTTCGAGAGCATTGAGAGAACGTTGAATTCCCTGAGATATCGGTTCGAGCCTGGTTCAAGCCTGAAAGCCGCCGGTGCCATGCTCGGGGCTTAGTTTTGGAGCGTGGATAAAAAAATATGAAGAGCCAAGTTTTTTTCATTCCCGCCGACGGGAAAGAAAGTCCGGAATCGCTTTCAGAAAAGTCCCGCCGAGCCTACCTTGCAATCGGACTCGACAGGAAGCTTGAGGAAGACGATTTCCTGGCCCTCAAGATCCATTTCGGCGAGAAGAATAACTCGGGATACATCAAGCCGCGTTGGCTCAAAGGCCTCATCGGAGAGGTCAAGAAGAGGACGCCGCGGGCCTTCCTGACAGATTCGAACACGCTCTATGTCGGTCATCGTTCGAATTCCGTTGACCACATCCGGTTGGCTTGGAGCCACGGCTTCACGCCGGACGTCATCGATGTCCCGGTCATTATCGCCGACGGCCTCGTCGGGCGCGACGCCCAGGACTCGAAGGGGAGTTGCGCTCGAATCCAATCGGCCAGGATCGGGAGCGCGTTCCTGAACTCGGATGCCCTCCTCTGCCTGACCCATGTTACGGGCCACGTCCAAACCGGCCTCGCCGCTGCTATCAAGAATATGGGCATGGGATGCGCATCGCGGGCCGGAAAGCTCGACCAACACTCCGTCGTTCATCCCCGTGTCAATCCGAAACAGTGCCGCAATTGCGGGATCTGCAGGGATTACTGTCCCGAAGACGCCATCGTCCAAGCCGAAGGGCATGTCCTTATCGACGACAGAAAATGCATCGGCTGCGGCGAATGCCTGGTCGTCTGTAAAATTGGAGCAATCAAGATGCGCTGGGACGAGGACTCCCGCCGTCTCCAGGAGAAGTTGGCCGAGTACGCTCTGGCCGTCCAGTCTCATTTTAAGGGCAAGGTGGGTTTCATCAACTTCCTAATCCAGATCACCAAGGATTGCGATTGCATGGCCAGGACCCAGCGCCCCATCGTCGAAGACATCGGCATCCTGGCATCCTCCGATCCTGTTTCCATCGACAAGGCCACAGCCGATTTGGTCATCGCCCGGAGTGCGGGCAAAGATGTCTTCCGCGCCGGTTATGACTGCGACTGGTCCGTTCAGCTTAGCTACGGCGAGAAGATCGGCCTGGGGGCCATGACCTACAAGCTTGTCGAGCTCGGATAAGCGTCCGCTAGAACGTCGTGCCGACAGCGAACCGGAAAGCGAAGTGGGAATCGTTGTAAGCCGTCAGGCGGTTGTTGCGGGAGAAGATGAGTCGGAAAGGGACGCGGAGGGCCGGGACGAAAATCCTCATCTCCAGGCCCATGGATGTGTAAAGGTCGCCCAGATCGACCGTCGCGTGCCGGGTGAAAGCGTTGCCGGCATCGCAGAAAAGGATGAGATTGAGCGGTCCCCCCACTGGGATGATGTATTCCGCGTTGATGATGAGGGATTTTTCCCCGCCCTGGTTGGTTCCGGAACTGTTGATAGGCCCGATGGAATAAATTTCATATCCCCGGATGGAGCGTTCCCCTCCCAGGAAAAAGCGCTCCCAGAACGGGATGCCCGCGCTGCCGAGGGACTTGATGAATTCGTAGCTGATATGGAGCCCGATGACCGTATTCTTATAGAACGGCTGATACCGGGACCACTCGAACTGGGGCTTGATCATGTCGACCTCGCCGCCGAGGATCCCTCCGGCGAACTTGCAGCTGATCGAATACAGCGAGCCCCAGGTCGGCGTGAGGGGGCTGTCCACGGTATTGAAGTAGATCGCCGGGGTCAGGCTTCCGACATAATAATGTCCGTAACCGTAGGTCCCCCCGCTGAAATAAGGGTTGTAATAGGATACTGATTCCCCGCCCTCATTTTCGGTGGTGATCGGACTAAGGTTAACGTATTCGAAACCGTAAACGACGGAGGCACGCCAGTATCCGGTAATCCGAGTTCCTACGGAGTAGCTAACCCCCCGAGATTCCTGTCTGAACAAGCCCGGATAGTAGGTCGACCTGTTGAAAATACTCCCGCCTACGCTCATAGGCATATCCAGGAAATAGGGCTCGGTGAAAGAAAGGGAATAGTTCTTGATCCTTTTTCCGTACTGGATCATAGCATCCAGGTTTTCCCCCATCCCCATGAGGTTGACCGTCGAGTAGCCCAGGGCCAGGAACGTCCCGTCGTAGCCGCTGTAGCCGGCGGAAAATTGCAAACTGTTCCGCTGCAGCTCCTTGACATTGACGGCGACGTCGATTTGCGACGGGTCGTCGGTCCGAGGCTGGATATCGGGGTCCTTTTCTACGTCCACCAGGCCCAATTGTTTGAGCCTGAGGACGGAATCCTTGAAAATGGCCAGGCTGAATCGGTCGCCCTCCCTGAGAAGGAGCTCGCGCCTAAGGACCTTGTCCTTGGTGAACGTGTTGCCCCTAAACTCCAGCCGATGGAGATAGACTGGATCGCCTTCCTGGATGGCGATCGCCAGATGAACCTTTCTGTTCTTCGGATCGAGGGTTTCGACGGGGATGGCCTGGACGTAGAGGTGGCCGATGTCCCTGTAGATCTCCGTGATCTTCTCCATGGCCTTTTCCCTGGCTCCCGCGCTGTAGGTGTCGCCGGGCTTGATCTTGAGAAACGCGAGCAGACTCTTCGAGGAGACGATCTTGTTCCCTTCGATCTTGATTTCCCCGACTGCATAGCGCTTCCCGGGGGATAGGGGGATGACGATCCGAGCCATCTTCTGTTTTCTGAAAAAAAGGTTCCTCCGCGTCATCTCGTCGATACGGGGTTCGCCAACGATGGCTTCCATGTACCCTTTTTCCTGAAGCTTTTTCTTTATCTGGGCGACATCCTCGTCCAGCTTTTCCTCGTTGAGGGTATCCTTGCCCGAGATCATGGAGATGAGGTCGTGCTTCTTGTTCCCCTTCATAGCGCCCAGAAGGCGGCCGGTGTTCATATCTGGGGCCCCTTCAAACACGATATCCCCGACCTTGATCCGCGATCCTTCCTCGATGCGAAAGACGAGCCCCATCTCATTTTTCCCACGCCTGTCGAGGTCCACAGCCACGGTTCCGAACCGGAGGCCCTTGCTGGCGAGCATACCCTCGATGGTCGTCTTGATTCTCTGAACCTTGCTCGGAGAGTAATGGGAGTAGGGGAGGATATACAGGTCGTTTTCTTTGAGTTTGTTGACGATGTCCCCCTCTTTAACACTCTTTCCAGTCTGGAATTTGATTTCTTTAAGGAGCGGATTTTCCTCGACGATGATCTTAACGATCTTACCCTCGCGACCCTGTTCTGCTTCGATCCGGATGTTCGAAAAGAATCCCGTGGACCAAAGGACTCGGAAGTCCTTTCTCAGGACCGTCTCGTCAAAATAGTCCCCTTCCCGGACGGACAAGTAGTAGACGATCGTCTCCCGGGTGATCTTGTCGTTCCCCTGAACTTCGATTTTTTCGACGCGGTCCTGGGCCTGGAGACAAGTGGCTGCGACGAGGAACAGCAAGAAAATAAAGCTCTTTCTCATATCCCTCCGCTCGGTTATTTCCGTCCGAAATGATAGACGAGCCCGATATTCAAGCCGAGGAAATCCTGCTGGGTGAAATCATTGGTCCCGAATTTGGCCGTATGCCTGGTGAAAGCGTAATAGTACTTGACTTCGGTGAAGATCATGAACTTCGAAAACAGGTAGGTTTCCACACCCAGTCCCCCGTTCAGCCCGAAGTCGGTTGAGGCAAATGCGTTTTCTGGCCTTGACGGGGCGGGCCAAGTTCCGCTGCCGAAAGCTTTTTGAGTAAATCGCCAAGGGCACATTCCTGCTCCGACCGTTATGTAGGGAGCGAGCGCATACCCCGTACTCAGGAAAAACGTGCCGTTTAGGGTGATCATGCTGAGATGAAAAGCCGGAGTCTGTCCCTCAACCTTATATTCGGTCGGCTGGTACGCCTTCTTGACGCCCATCCAGTCGAACGTATAACCCGCGTCGAGATAAAAATAATCGTTGATCTTGTACCTGAGCCCGGCGCTGAGACCGAACCCGATCCTGATGACCTTGCTCAACTTGAGGGAATCGGAGAATTGGCCCCCGACGGCTAAAATTCCGCCGGGACTCACACGTAGACTAAACCTGTCGGTGATATTCGAAGCGCCTGCAGCAGACACAGTCAGCAGGAGGGCCGCCAAGATGGCTATCTTTCGATTGGTCATGGAAACCTCATCCCTTATCGAGCAGTTCAATCAATTGTCCAAGTGTAATCCTTGTACTCTTCAACCTTGATGGTTGTCGAGGCCACCTCCAGGCCCGTTTCGGAGCTGAAGGCCTGGAGGAGCCTCTCCCCGAACGCGACGTCCATAATCCATCTGTCTTCCTCTTCTCCGATTTCGAACATATACGTCCCGTCCAGGCTAATTCTCAGGATCTCATCGCTGTTGTTTATGATATCGATATCCGGCGGGTCGTCGACGGTCCAGGCGTAGTCCGTCCGTTCCGTGACATCGATCGTGTTCGATACGATGACGGTTTGGGTGCCAGTCTCCTTGGCCTCCAGGAGATGTTCTTTGATCTCGACGTCGTCGATCTCAATCGTCCACTTATCGGCGATCGTAAACTTGAATTCGCCGTCCATGTAGATGTCCACGGCGCTCCCGTAGTCATTGGTGACGATGATATCGGCCTCGCCGCTGGCATCGGTGCTGGTGGGACTTTTGCAGGCTACGAGCGCGAAGATCGTCGTCCCCAAAATGAGGACGAGGGCGATTCTCTTTATCATGAGCGCCAGGGGCGCGAAACTCTTTTTCAGGTCGGTTGTCATAATATTCCGGCCTCCTCTGTTTCCTATTGGCTGTCCTTGCCTAGATAAAGCGTCATTCCCAGTCGGATTCCCAGAAAGCTTTGGTTTGTAAAAGAGTCGGTCCCGAAGCGGGCGGCGTCTCGGGCAAAAACGTAGTGATATTTTGCCTCTGCGAAAAAGGCGATCTTGGAACTCATCACGACTTCGAGTCCCACCCCTCCGTTGGCAGTCCAACTGATCTTGGAGAACTTGACGTCGTCGGTCCCGGGGAACCAGAAAAGAGTTCCGCCCGTGACTCTTGAGCTGAACCACCATGGGCAGAGGCCTCCTCCCATGGTGACGTACGGCCTGAAGGTGTGCTTGCTCAAGAGAAACAGCGTCCCGTTTAGCGTATAGGAGGGGATGATCCAGGCGGGCTTTTCAGATGCGTAATCCTCAGGCCTTGTGTCTTTTTTGTAGAACATCCAATTGTAGGAATAGCCGGCATCAAGAGACAGGTTCTGAGTGAGTTTGAACCGGAGAATCAGCCCCAGGCCCGCTCCGGGGATCACCATATTCCTCATGGTCGCCCTGTCATTATAATTTCCGGTAAGGGACAGGATCGAGGTCGGCGCAATACCAAAGCTCAGACGGGACCAGACGTTGGCCGCGGCCGTTCCAGGCATTAGGAGAAAGGCGAGAACGATCAGGCGCTGAGAGAATTTAGACATGGCGAGTCCCTTTCCGGCCGGAGGTCTAGGAAATGACCCAGGTGTAGTCTTCGTTTCCATCGACTTCGATCGTCGTGGAGGCCACCTCCCTGCCATCGCTGGCCTTCGTCGCCCTGAGGTAGTGGTCGCCGAAGGACACGTCGATGATCCAGCGGTCCTCCTCGTTTTGAAGATCGAACTTGTACTCTCCGTCTACATAGATTTTCAGGGTGGACCCGTAATTATTGGTGATCTTGATGTCGGGGGGATCGTCAATCGTCCACGTATAGTCGGTGTAGGAGGTGACATCAATCGTCGTCTCGTCGACGACGGTTGACGTGCTCGTTAGTTTAGCCTTAAGGTCGTGCTCATCCAGAGTGACGTCCTTGATTTTGGCATCGTCGTCTTCGGCCAAGGTGAATTGAAAGATTCCATCCATATAGATATCCAGGGATCCGTTCTCATAGCTATTGTAGACAATGATCCTGGCTATATCGCTGTCGTCATCGGACGTCGTTTCCTCAGATTTGGGCCCGAAGATGCTCTCACAACCGGTATATAAAAATACTAGGATGCCGACGAGGGACAGGAACACGATCCGGATAAGCGGATTCTGTGCGCAATTCTTGAAGATCGTCATAGGCACACCTCGTAATAGCATTTGCATATAACTAGACAAAACACGGGGCATGATTATTCCCGTGAGACAGAAAAAGAATAACGGGCGCGAGCGAAGGCTTGTCTAAGCACTTAATCCATAAAGGCTAGTGCATTTGCCCGTCGAGGGCCTCCATCGGCGGCCACCGTCTGAACGAGAACCCAGATTTTAAGGTTCTTGAACATCGGAGGTTCGCCGCCTATCCTTCCTCCCATCGGACCTCCGCCGGGCCTGCCCCTTCCGCCAGGCACGCCACCGCCCATGGGCGGCCTTCCTCCTCCCATTCCTCCCTCTTCCGGTCCGGGCCTTTTCCCGAAATTTGTTTTCTCCGTTTCAAAACCGACGCCGATCCTATTTCCGGGAGATGTGCCAATGGCGATCGGAAATTCGTCGGAGCGAACGAGCGGGATCTTAAGCTCATAAACAAACAGGCCGCTCGAGGGAACGGCTTTGATGTCGATTCGGCCGGAGTTTTCCGGATCGAATCTCCGAATCCCGCCGCTTTCCGGATCGATGATCTCGATTTTGCTCTGGAACTCCCCAGAGAATTCTTCTCTGGAAGCGTCCTTTTCACGACGATTGTCTTCCGGGTTCGGCATCAGTCCTCCTCCGGAATGCGGGCTGGGAAGAATCCGTATTCCTAACGCCTTCTTTTTTCCACCCGCAGGATCGACCCAAACCGTGAGGCCCGCTTGCATCATGCGCATTCTCAAGGCGTCATTTTCGGCTAGAAGACAGATATAAAGATTCTCCCGATCGTTCATAAATCCGAGAGAAACCAGCTCCTCGCCCAGGATATAGAGATTCCCGCTCCAATCGTCGGAACGGCCGTCTATGGTGATCGGATGTAGAGGAGGCTGGCTTTCAACTGAGAAGGTTTTGTAAGTCCGGCAGGCTACGGATCCTAGAATCGACAACGCGATAAGCGTAAGCATCGCCAAAATCGGGTCCAATGATCGAATTCCGGAGAATCGCTTTTCCCAATTCACGGTCGCCTCCTTCGTTCGGATATCGGTCGACTCGAAAGATAATCATTAGACCAGGAAGCGGACCGGCCTATTCCCTTCGGTTAGGGATAATCTTGAAAGAAGCGGGCCGGGGGAGGCCCGGCCCGCTTAGAAGAATTATGAAAAGGGGGGGTGAATTGTGGACGAGCCAATAAGCCCGTCGATTCATTGGACATTTGCGGATAGGAATTGATTCCACACCGCAGCGGATTCCTAACGATCGAATGGCCATGGCATCTTTGCTTCGGATCCTGGGTCCGGAGGGAACCCGCGTCCTCTGGGCGTTTCCTTGAATTTACGGAAGGCCTTGCGCTGATCTTCGGACAGGATCTTTTCGATCTCTGCGTCCCTTTTGGCGATGGCTTCGCGGAAGGATTCGGGGCCCGATTTATCGGAGCTCTCGAAACGCAGGGCTCCGACCTTTTCCTGAAACTCGTCGAGGATAGTTGAAACCAAGACGGCCTGATCGTCGGTCAGCTTCAGGGCGCTCCTTAGGTCTTCCAACTCCATATGCGGGCTGGGCATCCAGCCGCCTCGGGGGAAGTCTCCGGGTCTGCGCCAAGGAAAGGGCGGCGGTGCCGGCAGGGCCTTCTTAAATTCTTTTTGCTGCTCCGGGGTCAGGATGGGGTCGATCTCCTTCTTTAAGGACTCGAAAGAGGACTCGATCTCTTGTCTAAAACGGGAGTGGATCTCGGCCAGTTGGCGGCCGTGCTTATTAAAAGCCTCCCTAATGGCCTTTTCTTGCTCCGGTGAAAGAGATTTCAGCATGCGCTCTGGACCCGGCCTGAAAAGGCCGGCATCCCGCGTCCGGACGATGTCCCTGATGTATTCCCGCATGACGGCCCGGTGAAACAGGGCCCCGATCGCCATTCCCGCCAGCATCATAAAAATCATCAGGCCTGCGATTTTTATTTCTGTTTTCATGATCTTTTTGCTCCTTAGAAAACCGGCAATTGGAGGATGCGGCCGAAAGCGATGTCGGAGGCATAATAAATCGCGTCCTTGGGGACGAGATCCCGATGCGTCAGGCTGTAGGCGGCGAGAACGACCAGAAGGACGGCGGAAACCACCGCGATGTGCCGGAACACGCTTTTAAAGCTCTCGAAAAAAAGATCTTCCGCAGTCCTCGTCGGTTGGCCGGACCGCACCCTGGCCAGTGTGCGGCCTGCAAATCCCGGCCGAAAGGTCCGGCTGGAGCTCTCGGTGATCGCTTTCCTTAGGGCCAAGATTCTGTCCCTTTCCCGGCGTAACTCTTCGGAGTCCGCCAACCTCGCCTCCAAGCGGCGCCTCTGCTTTTCCGCGAGTTCGACATCGAGGGAACGGTAAAGCAGCTTCAGTAATTTCCTATTCACAGACATCTCCTTCTCCTTTATATCCATTTCATTTCTCGTCGATAGTCTCCAGGATTTCTCGCATTCGAGCCTGCCCGCGCGCCAGGCGTGAGAGGACGGTGCCCAGGGGGAGGCGCAAGATTTCTGCCGTTTCCCTCGTTGAGTAGCCATCCATCAGCCTGAGGATAAGGACCGTTCTGAATTTCGGATCGAGCATCTGAAGTCCCCGCTGGACGGCCACACGGGCATCCGAAGCGCGGTTCTCATCTTCAGATCGGGGCCCGGGCGGCGAATCCCCAGGAATGTCCTCCGGACGGAGCCGCTCCTTCTTTTTCCTCCGTTTGAGCTCGTTCAGGGAAAGGTTAATGGCGATTCTCGTCAAGTATGTGCCGATGCTGGAATCTCCGCGAAACCGATGGATCGATTGATAAAACCGCACGAATGTTTCCTGCCCGATGTCATCGACGTCGGCGGTGTTGCCCAGAATGCCGGTCACGGTGGCCGCAACTCGGCTTTCGTATTTTTCGATGATCGTCCGGAACGCGAGCTCATCGCCGCTCTTTGCTCTAGCCAGGACTTCCTGTTCGGCAGTTTCCATTGTTTGCGACGTTAAACTCCGTTCTTCGGTATTTCGATGCAAATGCGGGTACCAAGAAGCGGCCTCCTCGAAGAGCGGTGCTTGGCGGAATAATTGCGTAAATATCACGGCACTTTTTAGATGATCCAAAGGTGCGTTTTATTCCCAGAAAAAGCAAAAAAGATCGATCGGAATCCAATAGGTTTTCCGGTCGCCTCACATCTCGGGACCAGAGCGACAAATATCAAGGCGGATCCCCAATTGCTCAGTGGATCATGGAAGGGATAATGGTCGGGCCTGGGCGGAAAAGATGGGATGGCTACTATTTAGGCAGTCACGGCCGGATGGAAAGCGAAATCTTGAAGACGCCCCGTTCTTCAAGGGGAACAAAACGGCTCGTCGGGTCCCACCGTTTCTCCCAATTTTTATTGTAGACGAAGTAGATTTCGTTCCCAGGAGAGATCCTCCAACGGAGGCGGACGCTCCAGCCCAAAAGCTTTGAGATGTCGTCGTATTGGATATAGTTCATCAGTCCGAGGTCCGGAGACAGGAAAAAATCTGCTTTAACCTGATAGACATTCTCGCTGAAATGGCCCTGGGGGAGCCGGCCCCGGACGAGATTGATGTCCACGGATAGGCTGGCATAGCCCTTGTATTTTGCAGCCAAGCCGAAGGTGACGTCATCGTAGTGGCCCGAGTAGAACTCTCCAAAGCTCCAATTTGCATTGAAGACCGCCGGTCGATGGTTGGCCGTGCTGAAATCGAGGCGGTAGCTGGTGAAGTCATAAGACCCCGCCGGCAGAACGATCCCCTCGGCGACCTCGAAGTCGTACGGCAGGACGTCTCGATTGGGGACGATGGAGAATCCGATCTGCTCGCCGCTCTCCGTTCTCAGGCTGAATGGCGTCGTGGACAGTCGGCTTGTCTCCAGCTTTCCATCGAGATCCCAGTAAAAATCACCACTGGCATCGAAAAAAAACTGCCGAACGAGGCGGCCCAGCAAACCTCCGGAGGGCCGGGGTTGGTAGCCGACTTTAAGAAAAAATGTCTGAATGCCCAGACGCATCATGTATCCAAGCCCGGGATCTAAGGCTTCGCCGTAGTAGGCGTAGGTGCTCTGGATATCCCAGAGATCGTTGGGGTAGTTTGCCCTAAAGCCGAAGCCGTGGTGGCCGCCTTCGGTTTTATTATTCCAGTTATAAGCCGCCCATGCAGCTACCATGAGGTTCTTGTTTTTTAGGAACTTCGAGGTCGAGTACTGGAAGTCCACCCCGGCCAGGGAATTTCGCTCCCCCGTTGGGCTGCCGTCGGTGAAGATCCAGCCGACCTTGCTTTCGGCGAAAATGTCCTGGGTCATACGGGCGGCCAGGAAGTTTTGGGCCGCGAGATTTTCGAAGGCGTCCGTTCGGATATCCAGGACGGCCAGGTTCGTCCGTCCTATCTTGCCGAAAAGTTTGGCTCCGAAGACGACCGGCACCTGCTTGCCTCCGTACAGCCCGATTGTCCGGCTGAAAAAAGGCCGGAAGCTGACGCTCGAGCTGAAGTTGAAAATCTCAGATCCTTCTAAGAAGAACATCCGTTTTTCGGGAAAAAATAAGGGGAATCGTGTCAGGTTGATGCGGCGTTCGTCGGCCTCTGTCTCAGCGAAATCCATGTTGTAGCTGAAAGCGCCCACAAAATTAGGTGTAAAATTCTTGTAGATATCGAATCCGCCGTCCAAAGTTCCCTGGAACCCGCCGGCCGAGGGATGATTATTCTGGGTGCTGGCCAGTCCATAGGGCCGGAAAGTAATTCCTTTTCCTTGCTTGAAGCCTTCGATTCCCAGAAGTCCGGCCGCCTCCATCGGGTTGTAGAAATTGCTATCCAGGTTCGTTCCGGACATCCGGATGGTTTCCTGCTTGCGGGCGATGGTCCGCTCGACGTTGATGCCCCAGACCGTGAGCCCGGGCTTGAAGGACAGGGTTTTGAAGGGGATTCTGAACTCCGTGCTCCAGCCGTTGTCCAGGATCTGGCTCTCGGCGTCCCAGATCCCGTCCCAATTGAGGCTGGCCTCACCGCCTGAGGTCAGCCCTTCGCCCCGGGCCCCGCGGGGGTTGATGAAGAAGGTGTAGGCCGTCCGTTTGTCCTGGAAGGGATCGAGAAGGAGGCGGAGGACATCGTCGCTCGCAGCTTGGGGGATGTGCCCATAACCCCAGCTGTGGGAGTCACTCCCGCCTCCGTCGTGGGCTAGGGAGTTGGCCGCGATCCGGCCCGGTTCGCTATCATAGCAGAGGACACCGATGTAAAGGTTCGCTTCGTCGTAGAGGACCCGGAGCTCCGTTTTTTCCGTGGGATCTTGGTTGGGTTGCGGCTCGACCATTCGAAAGCCGGAGAAGGGGAGGGCCGACTGCCAGACAGATTCGGAAAGGAGGCCGTCGATCTTGGGGCTTTCAGCTACCCGAACCGCCTTGATTTCCACGGCCCGGACGGAGGATGCCAGAGCGGCCATCAAGATCAGGCTGAACAATATGAATTTCTTCATCAACATCATCATTCGGGCCTAAGCGAGGTATTTTATACGTCCCCCGGCCCGTTTACAAATTTGGTTTCCTAACGTACGGCGCCAGGAAGTCGAGGACGATACGGTTGAACTCGGCCGGCTTTTCCAGATTGACCATGTGGGCAACGCCCGGGATGATGATCTTATGAGCACCCGGGACCTCCCGGCCGATACGCTCGACGATGTCCAGGATATCAGGCATGTCCAGGTCTCCCACCACGACCAGGGTCGGGGCCTTGATTGAAGCCAGCCTTCCCAGGGCCGGAGGATCGAGCTCGACCAAGGTGCTTTCCACGCGTTTTTTCCGCATATGGTTCATGCCCATTTTCTTTACCTTTTCCCGGACGGCGGGGTCGACATCTGATGGGGAGCGACGGGGTCCATCGGTCCAGCTCCGCATGAAGAGCTCGACGATGAGGTCTAAATCTCCCTTTTCATACGCCTCGCCTAGGGGCTCTTGAGCCTTTTTGAGCTCGGGGCTGTCGAAAGGATAGCCGCTGAGCCCCGGGGCGACTAGGACGACGGCTTCGACCATCTCCGGGTAGGCGATGGCGAAGTCGGCGGCCGTCCGCCCGCCTTTGGACAGTCCCAAGAGGATGGCCTTCGAAATGCCCAATCCTACCATAAGCTTCTTGAGGTCCTCGATGTTGGAGTATTTTCCCCCGACGGAAGGAGAATTGCCGTCCCCGCGAGCATCATAGCGGATGGCCCGGAACAAGCGGGCAAACTCCTCGAACTGGCCGTCCCACATGGTACAGTCCAGGAGCCCGCCGTGGGCCATGATGAGCGGTATCCCGGTTCCCAGGTCTTCGTAATACAGCTTGGTATCCCCGACGTCGATAAAACCGGTTTTAGCGGCCGACGCCGAAGCCGAGGATGTCGTTTGAGAAGCCTGAAGCGCCCCCATAATGAACAGGGCGAATGCCGAAGACGCAGCGAGAAATCTGGCGAGTTTTTTAATCTCCACACTCCTCTTCGTTTTGTTTCCTGCGGCCTGATGAAGGATTTTCGTCTTCCCGGCCGCGAGGAATCTCACCCGCCCTCCTCCTCTTCAGGAATTCTTGTATAGCACGACATTTGGGATCCGGTCAACATTTGCCCTTCCACGCGCATTCAATCATTTGACCAATCCTCTTCAGACGCCTGCTTCTCTGGCTTTTCGGGATTGTTGACATCCCGGCTCGGCCGACGATATAATGCCGGCATGATGACGACGGGAGATTCATAGGATTAATGGTCCCGATTTCTATAAACGGCATCAGTCCCCGAAAGAATATCAATTTTCTTTTTTCAATAATCGGTATCCCGGACGCGGCCGCGGGTTTCTTGCCTGAAGCGGTTTTTGCTCTTGTGTTGATGTACGCCCTAGGAGGGTTCCGCATTGCCTTTAGATAACCGGCCAGCTAGAAGGTCCTTTCTTTATCGATATCGGATCCCGTTAGCTATTGGGATCATCTTCGTTGCCGTCCTGACGGTTCGCCTCATTCATTTGGACGCCGATTCTCCCTCAGACCTGAGTTGGAGCGGCGGTTTTTTCGGGGATGAAATGGCCTTAGCCCATAATGCCCGGAACAAGGTCCTTTTCGGAGAATGGATCAGCGACGAATGGAATCCTTATATTTATAGCCCCCTGTTGACCTTGTCGGAATATGCTTTTTTCTCTGTTCTGGGGGTCGGCTTGATCCCGCTCCGCCTGGTCAATATTTTCATCCTTTTTCTGGGTTTTTGGCCGCTCCTCTTCACTCTTCGTCGTGAGCGGGATTGGCCGACGGCTTTGCTGGCGGTAGGGCTTCTGGGCTTTAACTATATTTTTCTGATGTATAACCGGCTCGGGCTAAACGATACGTTCTTGGTTTTTCCCATGCTGATGACCCTTTACTTCTGGCATCGGGGCTTGGAAAAACCCTCCTATTTTATTCTAGCCGGGGTTAGCGCCTTTGTCTGCTATACGACCAAGGCTACGGCTCTGTATTTTACCCTGGCCGCCATTTTATCCCTCGTTTGGGCCATCGCGCAAAAAGCCAGAGAGGCCGGGGGCCTCAGAAAAGGACTCCGATCTCTGGGCTTTTTCCTGGGCGGATTGGGACTTTCTTCTTTGGCTTGGTACATATTTTTTTTCCTGCCCAACCGAGGGCGCTTTAGCTCGGCAGCGGAAGATTGGGTTGGCCTGGCGATGCCTGAGACGATCGGCAGATTTTTGCGCAATGTGACTTCCCCGCAGGTCTTGAAAAATTTTTCCCTGTCCCCGGTCGAACTTTTGGTCGGACTCTCCTTTATTCCTTGGCTTTTTATAGCTCTTCTAAAAGACTGGAAAAAAATTAAGCCCCTGGAGGTTTTTATTTCCTTGTGGCTTCTGGGTGGATATTTGGCCATCGACGGTCTTAATTACCATCCTTTGCGCTACGATATACCCCTCCTTCCGCCTCTGATGATCCTCGCGGCCTTGCTCCTCTCGAAAATCTGGAACTGGTCTGGCTCGGGAAATATCAATTTAAAGTCCGTTTTAACGAAGGGCTGGCCTTATATCATCTGGATTTTGTTTGTGAGCCAGCTTTCTTTTGGTTA
>CAZJBD010000046.1:0-15759 GCA_964544265.1 uncultured Eubacteriales bacterium | reverse complement strand
GCCTGCGCCTGGTCCAATAGCTTCCGGAACATCTCCACCCCGGTCACCACCGTCTTCCGCGTCTCCCCAAATCCCACGATCTCCACCTCGTCCCCAACTTTCACCACCCCACGGTCCACCCGTCCCGTCACCACCGTCCCCCGCCCCGTGATCGAAAATACGTCCTCTATCGACATCAAAAACGGCTTGTCCACCTCCCGCACCGGCTCCGGAATAAACTCGTCCATCGCCCTCACCAAATCCCATATCGCCTTCGCCGATTCCCCCTTGACGTCCTCCAACACCTTTATCGCACTCCCGCGTATCACCGGCGTCTTGTCCCCAGGAAAATTGTACTTCGTCAATAGCTCCCGTACCTCCAACTCCACCAAGTCCAATATCTCCGGATCGTCCGCCAAATCCACCTTGTTGATGAACACCACGATCGACGGCACGTTCACCTGCCGCGCCAATAAAATGTGCTCCCGCGTCTGCGGCATCGGCCCATCCGCCGCCGATACCACCAGCACCGCCCCGTCCATCTGCGCCGCCCCAGATATCATGTTCTTGATGTAGTCCGCGTGCCCAGGACAGTCTATGTGCGCGTAGTGCCGCTTCTCCGATTCGTACTCCACGTGACTCAACGCCACCGTCAAGATCTTCGTCGCGTCCCGACGAAACATCTTCGCGTCCGCCTTCGCCACCTCATCATAGCTCTTCGCCTGCGCCAACCCCTTCGTCGCCAAAACCTTCGTGATCGCAGCCGTCAGCGTCGTCTTCCCATGATCAATGTGCCCTATCGTCCCTACGTTGACATGCGGCTTCGTCCTCGCAAATTTTTCCTTCGCCATGACTTACCTCCTGATTCTCATCGTGCCCGTGATATTTATTGCCTCTCGAGGGACAATCTCCCTTCGATCCGGGCGATAATCTCTTCCTGAATGTTCGCCGGCGTTTTCTCGTATTGATAAAACTCCATAGAAAAGACGCCGCGGCCCTGAGTGAGGGTCCGGAGCACGGTCGCATACCCGAACATTTCGGATAAGGGGACAAGAACCCGGACGACCCGGGCGCCCCCTCTGAGCTCCATCCCTTCGATCCGGCCGCGCCGGGAATTGATATCTCCTGCGATATCGCCGAGGTAATCATCAGGGCTGATAACCTCGAGGTTCATAATGGGTTCCAGGATGACGGGATTCGCTTTCCGGCCCGCTTCTTTCAAGGCCAGAGAGCCCGCGATCTTATAAGCGATCGGGTTGGAATCCACCTCGTGGTAGGAGCCGTCCAGAAGCGTGGCCTTCAGGTCTGTGACGGGGAATCCCGCCACGAGGCCGGCTTCCATAGCCTCTCGAATGCCCATTTCAATGTCCGAGACAAACTCTCTGGGGACGACCCCTCCTCTCGTTTTATCTGCAAACTCGAACCCCTTGCCCCGGCCGATCGGCTCGATGGCGATCCGGCAATGTCCGTACAAGCCTTTGCCCCCGGTCTGACGGATGTATTTCCCTTCTCCCTCGGCCGGCCCCTGGATCGTCTCCTTGTAAGCGACCTGGGGCTTCCCGAGGTTGGCCTGGACCCCGAACTCCCGCTCCATGCGGTCCATGATGATGTCCAGGTGGAGTTCCCCCATGCCTTTGAGGAGGGTTTGCCCGGTCATGGGGTCCTGCATGACTTTGAGAGTGGGATCTTCCTTGGTGAACCTGGCCAGGGCGTTTGCCAGCTTGGCATGATCTGTTTTCGATCGGGGCTCGATGGTGGCGGAGATGACGGGTTCCGGGAACTTGATTGATTCGAGGACGATGGGGCGGCTCTTCAGACAGAGGGTATCTCCCGTGGAAAGGCTCTTCATGGAGCCCATGGCCGCAATGTCGCCCGCGTAAACCTCCTTAACCTCTTTCCTCTTGTTGGCGTGCATCTCCAGGAGGCGTGAGAGCTTTTCCTCTTCATCTTTTGCGGAGTTATAGATTAAAGATCCCACCCGCGCCTTGCCGGAATACACCCGAAAGAAGGCCAGATTGCCGAGGAAAGTATCGTTCATGATCTTAAAAACGAGGGCCGAAAAGGGCTCGCTGTCCGAGGCCGCGCGGATTTCAGAGGCCCGCGTCCGGGGATGGTGCCCGACGACGGGCGGGATGTCGACAGGCGAGGGCAGATAATCCACGATAGCATCCAGGAGGGGGTGGACCCCTTTGTTCCTAAAGGAAGCCCCGTAGAGGACCGGAACGAACTTAAGGCCGATCGTTCCCTTGCGGATGGCTCCTTTGATCTCCCGGACGGAGATTGTCTCCCCGTACAGATACTTCTGCATCAGGGAGTCATCCGTTTCGCTGATCGTTTCGATCATTCTTTGCCTTGTTTCCTCAACGAGGTCCCGATTCTCTCGAGAGACCTCTCTAACTTCGAAATCCGTCCCGAGGATGTCCTTCCCCCAGTCGATCTCTTTTCTCTCGACGAGGTCGATGACTCCCCGGAAGCCTTCCTCCCGGCCCATCGGAATCTGGACCGGCAAGGGCAGGGCGGAAACCCTCGTTCGCAACTGCTCGACCGCCCTCTCGGGGTCGGCGCCTACTCTATCCATCTTATTGATGTAGACGATCCTGGGGACTCGATACCTGTCGGCCTGTCTCCAGACGGTCTCGGACTGGGGCTCCACGCCGCCCACGCCGCATAAGATCGCAATGGCCCCGTCGAGGACTCTTAGCGAGCGCTCGACTTCAGCCGTGAAATCCACATGCCCGGGAGTGTCGATGATGTTGATCCGGTGGTTATTCCAATAGCAGGTCGTGGCGGCCGAGGTGATCGTGATCCCTCGTTCCTGTTCCTGGACCATCCAATCCATGACCGCCGTTCCTTCGTCCACCTCTCCCATCTTGTACGTGATTCCCGTATAAAAGAGGATCCGCTCCGTCGTGGTCGTCTTCCCCGCGTCGATATGGGCCATGATCCCAATGTTCCTCACGTTCTCGACCGGATACGACCGCATGTGTCCTTATCTCCATCATCCGACGCGCTTCAAACCTCGATTGCGAATTGGAGACTACCATTTATAATGAGCGAAGGCTCTATTGGATTCCGCCATTTTGTGGGTGTCTTCCTTTTTCTTGATCGCCCCGTCGCGGTTGTTGATGGCGTCGATGATCTCCGCGGAAAGCTTTTCCGACATGTTCTTTCCGCTCCTCTCATCGGCGTATTTGATCAGCCACCGGACGCCCAAGGAGAAGGAACGACCGGGCGGCACTTCGATGGGAACCTGATAGTTGGCTCCGCCGACGCGCCGGGACTTCGTTTCCAGGATGGGCCTGACGTTTTCAACGGCCTTCTCCAGGGCTTTGAGGGGGTCTTCCTTAATTTTCGTCTTGACGATCTCCATCGTGCGGTAGATGACACGTTCAGCGATGTTCTTTTTACCTTTCTTCAGGAACAGGTTGATGAAGCGGGCGACCAGCGTGCTGTTATAGAATGGGTCGGGCTGGGCTTTTCTTTTCTTGATGATTCCGCGTCTGGGCATATCCGATCTCCCTTAGGACTTAACCTTCTTTTCTTTCGGCTTCTTCGCTCCGTACCGGGACCTGGCCTTGAAGCGGCTCTGAACGCCCTCGCAATCGTGAGTGCCCCGGATAATGTGATAGCGAACGCCCGGCAAATCCTTGACCCGGCCCCCGCGGACGAGAACGATGGAGTGTTCCTGGAGGTTGTGCCCGACCCCTGGAATGTAGCCGGTCACCTCGATATTATTGGTGAGCCTCACCCTAGCCACCTTCCGCATGGCCGAATTCGGCTTCTTGGGCGTCATCGTGAAAACGCGGGTACAAACACCTCTTTTCTGGGGGCTCTGACCCAGCGCAGGCGCTTTGCTCTTGAACCTCTTGAGCGTCCTGCCCTTTCTGACAAGCTGATTTACGGTCGGCAAAAACCTACTCCTATAAAAAAAATTTTTTCATTCACCCCAAGGAAGATATCCCGAGACGAATGCGTGGATGATAGCAGAAATATCTATCCCTGTCAAGGAATTTGAGGAAATTTCAAGGGACCGACGGCGGTCACCTCCGGACCGGAACTTCTTCTTCCTTTTCGGGCTTTTGGGGCTCGAATTCTTCCTTCAGCTCGACGTTCCGGTAGAACTTGTAGCCGGTCCCAGCCGGGATCAACCGGCCCATGATGATATTTTCCTTCAATCTCCTCAAATAATCCACTTTCCCATACAGGCTCGCTTCCGTCAGAACCCTTGTCGTCTCCTGGAAGGCGGCAGCGGCGATAAAGCTGTCCGTGCTCAAGGCGCTCTTCGTGACCCCCAGAAGGAGGGGTCTCGCCTTGGCGGGCTTGCCCCCCTTCTTTATTACCTTCTCGTTCTCTTCCTGGAATATAAACTTGTCCACCTGTTCGTCCACCAAAAACTCGGTATCCCCTACCTCCTCAACCTTAACCCAGCGAAGCATCTGCCGGATAATCGTCTCGATATGCTTATCGTTGATCGTGACGCCCTGGAGCCGGTAGACCTCCTGGACCTCCCGAAGCAGGTATTCGGCCAACTCCTTCTCCCCGAGGACCTTGAGGATATCGTGGGGATTGACCGGGCCGTCCATTAATGCATACCCAGCCCGGATCCTATCGCCGTCGGCCACCCTTAAATGGGCGCCCTTGGGAATCAGATACTCCTTTTCCCCCCCGCGTTCGTTACGGACGGTAATCTTGCGATAGCCCCGGGTCAGTCCGCCGATCTGGACGACCCCGTCGATCTCTGATATGACCGCCGGATTCTTGGGGCGCCGGGCTTCAAAAAGCTCCTCGGCCCTAGGCAGACCGCCCGTGATGTCCTTGGTGCGGGAAGCCTCCCGTGGAATCTTGGCCAGGATATCGCCGGCAAACACCCGGCCGGAATCTTTGATCTCCAGGTTGGCCCCCGAGGGCAAAAAATACCGTTTAAGGATGATGGGATTTCCCTTGGCATCCTTCTTTTTCTCGTCGAGAATCTCGATCTGGGGCTGGAATTTCTCGTCCTTGGGGTCGGTGACAACCTGGGTGATGAGGCCTGTAAATTCATCCTGGACCTCTTCCATGCTCACACCCAAGACCACGTCATGTAAACGGACATTTCCCGTTTCCTCGGTCAGGATGTAGGTGTTGAACGGGTCCCACTCGGCGAAACCCTGTCGGGCTTTGACCTCCTCGCCGTCCCGAACGAGCATCTTCGCCCCATAAGGAACCTGGTAATGCTCGATCTCTCGGCCCCTGTGGTCAAGGATGGCGATGTTGGCGTTTCGATTGACGACGACCAGGACGCCCTCCTTGTTGGTGACAGAAGAAAGATTATTGAATTTAACGATCCCGTCCTTCTTGGCCTCGAGCCTGGACCTCTCCGCGCCCCTCATGGCGATGCCGCCGACGTGGAACGTTCTCATGGTCAGCTGGGTGCCGGGCTCGCCGATCGACTGGGCGGCGGTAATCCCGACGGCTTCGCCGAGCTCGACCAGCTGGCCGCTCGACATGGCCCGGCCGTAACAGAGCTGGCAAACCCCTCGTTTAGCCTCGCAGGTCAGGACCGAGCGGATCTTGACCCTCTCGATGCCCACGTTCTGGATCTGCTGGGCTACGGTCTCCGTGATCTCTTTGTTCATGTCCACGATGACCTCGTTCGTGTCAGGGTGGACGATCCTTTCCAAAGACGTCCGGCCGACGATGCGCTCGATGAAAGGCTCGATGATCTCGCCGTTCTCGACGATCGCGGTTACGTTAATGCCTTTCAGCGTCCCACAGTCGTGCTCGTCGACGATAACCTCCTGGGAGACGTCCACGAGCTTGCGCGTCAAGTATCCGGAGTTGGCCGTCTTCAGGGCCGTGTCCGCCAATCCCTTTCGCGCGCCGTGGGTTGAGATGAAGTACTGCAGAACGTCCAGCCCTTCCCTTAGGTTAGAGACGATGGGCGTCTCGAGGATCTCGCCCGAAGGCTTGGACATCAAGCCGCGCATCCCGGCCAACTGCCGGATCTGCTGTTTGGTGCCCCGGGAGCCGGAGTCCGACATGACAAAGAGAGCGTTGAAGCCCTTGTCTTCAAACGAGATCCGCCTCATCTCATTGATCATGGCCGCCGAAACTTTATCGGTCACCGTGCCCCAAATTTCGATGACCCGGTTGAACCGTTCGCCGGCCGAGATCGTTCCGTCGCGGTACAACTTCTCGATGTCTTGGACGTCCTTCTGAGCTCTTTCAACGAGGGCGGCCTTCTCCTTGGGAATGACAAAATCATCGATACCCAGGGAAAATCCAGCCTTGGTCGCATAAGAAAAGCCCAGCTCCTTCAGCTTGTCGAGCATATCGACCGTGGCCATAAGACCACTCTTGAGGTATCCGAAAAAGACGAGGTTCTCGAGTCCTTTTTTCCGCAATATCCCGTTGATGAACGGGATGCCCGGGGGAAGGACGCTGTTAAAAATGATCCGGCCCGGTGTCGTCTCGATGTGCTCGTTTAGGACATCGCTCGTAGGACAGGTCAAGACGGCCTGATCGTCGAAGTAGGTGACAAGGTTCATGAAGGCGCCTGAGAACCGAAGTTTGATGAGGGCTTGAAGGTCGACCTCTCTGTTCTCCATGGCCAGGAGGGCATCTTCCGGGGAGGCGAAGACCCGTCCTTCCCCTTTTAGACCTTTCTTTGCCAGCGTCAAATAATAACAACCCAGGACCATGTCCTGGCTGGGAATGGTCAAGGGACGGCCGTGGGCCGGGGACAAAATGTTGTTTGTGGAGAGCATGAGGGTCTGGGCCTCAATCTGGGCCTCGACCGAAAGCGGGATGTGGGCAGCCATCTGGTCACCGTCGAAATCCGCGTTGAAAGCCGCGCAGACGAGCGGATGGATTTGGATGGCCTTGCCCTCGACGAGGATGGGCTCGAAGGCCTGGATGCCGAGGCGGTGCAACGTCGGAGCTCGGTTGAGGAGGATAGGATGCTCCCGGACGACCTCCTCCAAGAAATCCCAGACCTCGGGACGTTCCGCTTCATGCCATTCGCGGGCCACCTTGACGCTTGGCACGAGACCTTCCTTTTCCAGTTTATTGAAAATGAAAGGCTTAAAGAGCTCGAGAGCCATCTTCTTGGGAAGGCCGCACTGGTTGAGCTTGAGCTCGGGACCGACGACGATGACCGAACGCCCGGAGTAATCCACGCGTTTGCCGAGAAGGTTTTGACGAAATCGGCCTTGTTTGCCGCGCAGGGCTTCGCTGAGAGATTTGAGGGGACGGCGGTTGGCCCCCAGGTGAACCCGGCCCCTTTTTCCGTTGTCGAAGAGGGCGTCAACGGCCTCCTGGAGCATCCTTTTCTCGTTTCGGATGATAAGCTCGGGGGCCTTGAGTTCGATGAGTTTCTTCAGCCGGTTGTTCCGGTTGATAACCCTCCGATAGAGGTCGTTAAGGTCGGAAGTCGCAAAGCGGCCGCCGTCTAGCCGGACCAGGGGCCTCAAGTCGGGCGGAATGACCGGGAGGACGTCCAGGATCATCCATTCGGGCCGGTTCCCTGAACGTTTGAGGGCTTTGAAGACCCGGAGCCTCTTTGCATAGCGGAGTTTCCTCTGCTGGGAGGTCTCCTTCTTCATCAGCTTCCTCAACCGGTCGGTGTCCTTGGTGATATTGACCCGCTGGAGGAGGACTTTGATGGCCCCGGCCCCGATCGAGGCGTCGAACTTGTCGCCATACTTTTCTTGGGCGTCCTTGTACTCCTCTTCATTAAGGAGCTGTTTCTCCTTGAGCGGGGTATCTCCGGGATCGAGGACGATATAGGATTCAAAGTAGAGGACTTTCTCCAGATCCTTGATGGAGAGGTCGAGGACGAGGCCGATGCGGCTCGGGGGGCTCTTGAAAAACCAGATGTGGGCGACGGGTGAGGCCAGCTTGATGTGTCCCATGCGCTCGCGGCGGACCTTGGACTTAGTGACCTCAACACCACAGCGCTCGCAGATAATGCCTCTGTACTTCATCCTTTTATACTTGCCGCAGAGGCACTCATAGTCGTTGATGGGACCGAAAATTTTGGCACAAAAGAGCCCGTCCTTCTCGGGCTTGAAGGTTCGATAGTTGATGGTCTCAGGCTTCGTCACCTCGCCCCAGGACCAGCTCTTGATCTTATCCGGAGAAGCGATATTGATCCGCACTCGGTCGAATTCGACCTTCGGCTTGCCGCCCACGATCTGCCTGGCGTCCATCATGATTCTCCTTTGGTCCCTTGGGGAACAGCGATCCCCCAAGGAAGTATCTCGTCCTTGCCGCCCTTCTCAAGCTCGACGTTCAAACAAAGACTCTGGAGCTCCCGGATCAGGACGTTCACGGATTCGGGCAGTCCGGGCTGGAAATCCAAATCACCCTTGACGATACCCTCGTAGATCTTGGCTCGGCCCTCGACGTCGTCGGATTTTACGGTCAGCAGCTCTTGCAGAGTGAAAGCCGCCCCGTATGCCTCCAGGGCCCAGACCTCCATCTCTCCGAACCGCTGGCCTCCGAACTGAGCCTTGCCGCCGAGAGGCTGCTGGGTGATCAGCGAATACGGGCCCGTTGACCGGGCGTGGATCTTGTCGTCCACGAGGTGATAGAGCTTCATCATGTAGATATTGCCGACCGTGACCTCCTGGTCGAACAGCTCGCCGGTCGTCCCATCGTAGAGGGGAACCTTTCCGGACTCGGGCAAGCCGGCCCTTTTGAGAAGTTCCTTGATTTCGCGTTCCGACACTCCGTCAAAAACGGGGGTTGATATCCACATGCCCAGGTTCTTGGCGGCCCAGCCGGCGTGGGTTTCCAGGATTTGCCCAACGTTCATACGAGAGGGAACGCCTAAGGGATTCAGGACGATCTCAACGGGTGTCCCATCAGGAAGCCGCGGCATGTCTTCCTCCGGGACGATCCTGGCGATGATGCCTTTGTTCCCATGGCGGCCGGAGACCTTATCACCCACCGAAAGCTTCCGCTTCATGGCAATGAAGACCTTGATGGCCTGAATGACGCCCGGGGCCAGTTCATCGCCCTTTTTTAAGTTCTCAACCTTATCTTTGAAGATCGACCGTTCGGCCTCGATCTGTCTCTTGACCTTTTTGTCCAGGTCTTTGATTTGCCGGTCGCGTTCCTCGTTCTCGTTGAGCTTGAGCTTGAGGGCATCCTCCTCGGAGAGTTCATCAAGGACCTTCTCCGTGAGCTTGGAACCCTTCTCGAGGACCAGGGAGCCCACTTTCTGCGTCTTCTCTACGACCTCGCCTTTCAAGAGGAGCTTAATCTTCCGCCACCTCTCCTCTTCCATGATGGTAATTTCGTCGTCGAGGTTTCGTTTCAGTTTGGCGATCTCGTCCTTCTCGATAAGCTTCGCCCGGGGCCCCTTTTCGGCTCCCCTACGGGAGAAGATTCTGACGTCAATAACGGTGCCCTCCACTCCGGGAGAGCAGTAAAGGGAGGCATCTTTAACATCAAGGGCCTTCTCCCCGAAGATGGCTTTGAGCAGCTTTTCCTCGGGAGACAGCTGGGTTTCTCCCTTTGGAGCCACCTTGCCGACGAGGATATCGCTGGACCTAACCTGGGCGCCGATGCGGACGATCCCATTCTCGTCCAGGTTCCGAAGCAGGTTCTCGGGAACGTTGGGGATATCGCGGGTGATCTCTTCCTGCCCCAGCTTCGTATCCCGGGCTTCAATGGTCTCCTCTACGATATGGATGGAACTGAAGATGTCTTGCTTGATGAGCTTCTCGCTGACGATGATCGCGTCCTCAAAGTTGTAGCCTCTCCAGGGCATAAAGGCACAGAGGACGTTCCGGCCTAGCGAAAGCTCTCCCTTGTCCGTGCAGGAGGAATCGGCGAGAACCTGGCCCTTGCTGACCCGGTCACCCCGGCGGACGATGGGCCGGTGGTTGATGCATGTGTTCTGGTTGGTCCGAAGGAACTTGGTCATCTGGTAGAGGTCTGTCCCGACTTCATAGCCCCGAGAGTTCTCCTTTTCATCGACCCGGACGAGGATCCTCTCGGCATCCACAAACTCAACGACCCCCGCCCGTCTACAGACGACAACGTCACCCGACCCCTTGGCCACAAGGTGTTCGATGCCCGTGCCCACCAACGGAGCCTCGGGCCTCAACAGGGGCACGGCCTGACGCTGCATGTTGGAACCCATCAGGGCCCGGTTGGCGTCGTCGTGCTCCAGGAAAGGAATCAGGGCGGCAGAGAGGGAAACCAGCTGCTTAGGCGACACATCTATATAATGGATATGCTCTCTAGGAATGAGCTTGAAGTTCCCGGCCTCGCGGGCGCTGACAAGGTCCTTCATGAAACGGCCTTTTTCATCGACATCGGCGTTGGCTTGGGCGATATTGAAATTCTCCTCTTCCCAGGCCGTAAGGTAGAAGCAATAAGGTTCGAGGAGGGGCATCTGTTTGCCCTTCGCCCCCTTGAGCGGTTCCAAGGCCTTGAAAATCTCGTCCCGTTCAACAATATCACCGACCTTGTAAGAACTGCTCCCCGGGTGGAGGACCTTGACGTAATCGATGATGCGGGCGTTCTTGACCTTGCGGTAGGGAGTCTCGACAAAACCGTAGTTATTGACGCGGGCGTAGCAGCTGAGAGACGAGATCAGCCCGATGTTGGGGCCCTCAGGGGTTTCGACCGGGCAGATCCGGCCGTAGTGCGAAGTCTGGATATCCCGGACCTCGAATCCGGCTCGTTCGCGACTCAGACCTCCGGGCCCCAGGGCGCTCAGCCTGCGCTTATGGGTGATCTCAGCTAGGCTGTTGATCTGGTCCATGAACTGGGAAAGCTGGGAGCTGCCGAAGAACTCCTTGAGGGCCGCAATGACCGGCTTGGAGTTGATCAGGTCCTGGGGCATGGCCGCCGCCAGGTCCGCGGTCACCGTCATTTTCTCCTTGATCGTTCGTTCCATGCGGGTCAGGCCAATCCGGAAGGCGTTCTCCACGAGCTCGCCGACTGAGCGGACGCGCCGGTTCCCCAGATGATCGATATTGTCGATCGATCCCTCGCCATTCCGAAGGGCAAGCAGATACTTGATGACCTCGACATAGTCGAGCGGCGAAAGCGTTTTTTCCTCCAGCGAAGTCTCCAGCTTGAGCTTGATGTTGAACTTTAGGCGCCCTATGCGGGAGAAATTGTACTTTTGAGGATTGAAAAACAGGCTGTGGAAGAGGTTGTGGGCACTCTCCATGGTGTGCGGCTCGCCCGGCCGGAGCTTCCGATAGATCTCCCCCAGCGCTTGGCTTGTGTCCTTGCGGAGGTCTTTTTTAAGAGTATTAACGATGATCATTGCGGCCTTATCCTCTTCGGGAAAGAAGACCTCGAAGGGCTCGGGACGGCCGGACAGGAGTTCGAGTTGGATTTCGTTGATCTCCTCGTTGACCCGGACCTTCCCCTTGATGGAGACCATGGAATAGGCGCCTTGAAGCTCTTTTTTGACCAGCGGAACCCTCATTATCCCGGCATCCTTGATAGCTTTGAGGGATTCCGGAGTCATCTTCTTTTTGCCCGGAGCAAGAACCTTCCTCGATTTGGGGTCGGTTACGTCCTCGGCAGCCGTCTTACCGATCAGGTGATCGCAGACTTCCCAGTAGAGCTTGCCATCCTCGGGGATGACCTTGTAGATCCTGTAGAAGAGCCGGAGAATCTCCTCATCCGAGCCGAAGCCCAGGGCCCTCAGAAAGACCGTGGCCAGAAACTTTTTTTTGCGGTCCAGCCGAACGAAAAGGTTGTTCTTGGCGTCGTACTCAAACTCGACCCAAGCGCCACGATAAGGAATGATTTTGCCAATGTAGAACCCCTTTGTCTCGGCCTGCCTGAAGAAAACGCCGGGCGACCTCTGGAGCTGGCTGACGACGACTCGTTCGATCCCGTTAAAGATGAACGTGCCTTTTTCGGTCATGAGGGGAATATCCCCGAAGTAGACTTCCTGCTGTTTGATGTGTTTGAGGCGCTTGGTCTTCGCGGCAGCATCCTTCTCCCAGCAGACGAGTTGGACCTTGAGTTTCAAGGGCACAGAATACGTGTAGCCTTTCTGGATGCACTCGTTGGGAGTGTACTTCATCTTGAGCCCGACTTTGTCTCCGCAATGCTCGCAGAGGGGGATTTGGATTTTTCTCGCGGCACCGCAGTAGGGACAAAGCTCCTTTTCAGTCAGCTCGACGTCGGCCGGAAGGAGTGTGCCGCAAGCGTTGCACTTCGCCCTGGAGTTCTCGACACCTTTAAGACGCCCGCACTTGCATTCCCAGTTGCCGATGGAATAACTGAGGAATTCCAGTTCGGTCGTCTCCTTGAAATCGGTGATCGGGAAGACATCCTTGAAAGCGGCCTGGATACCGATTTCCTTGCGCTCCTCCGGTAAAAGGTCCATCTGGAGGTACTCGTTGTAGGAGGCCACCTGGATATCCAGAAGTCCGGGCATGGCGAAGATCGACTTGATTTTCGAGAAGTCGGTCCTCTCAAGATAAATATTTTGCAGTTCGTTTAGCATGTTAACTCTCAATGAAAAGAGTTTTGCCGTCGCTCGTCCATAGATCGATCAATCCTCAAAAAACTTCCCCCTCCAGCTTACTGAAGTTCGACGACGGCTCCGACCTCGGCAAATTTGGCCTTGATGGCTTCGGCCTCTTCCTTGTTGATGCCCTCCTTGAGGGTTTTGGGGGCGCCGTCGACGAGGTCCTTGGCTTCCTTGAGCCCGAGGTTCGTGACCTCTCGGACGACCTTGATCACGTTAATCTTCTTGTCGCCCACACTCTTCAGGACGGCGGTGAATTCCGTCTTCTCTTCGGCAGGCTTGGCCTCGACCTGCTGGGCCCCTGCGACGGCCGCCACAGGTGCGGCAGCGGCGCTGATACCGTACCTCGTTTCGAACTCTTTGATATAGTCGGCGAGCTCGAGGACGGTCAGGCTGTCCAGGTGAGCAAAGAACTGGTCCTTCGTCAATTTTTTTTCCATATCTGTCTCTCCTTTAGATGTGCGATGGGGTATGGGATCGATCCAACCCTATTTTTTGCCTTTCAACAGGCTCCACAGCCGACCCATGTCGACTAGGGGCGCCTGCAGTGTCCTAAGGAATTGGCCAAGGGGATGGGCCATCAAGTAACCGATCTTGCCCAAAAGTTCGTCCCGTGATCCGAGCTTAGTGACCTCATCGAACCGCTCGGGAGCCATGTACTGTCCTTCGACGACGCCGGCCTTCACGGTCAGGATCTTGCCGCCTGAGGAGAAATCCTTGAGGACTCGGGCCAGACCGATGGGGTCCTTCTCGGCGAAGGCGATCGCCGTGGTCTTCTGGAAGAAGGGCTTCAACTCCTCGGGGGCCTGGTTTCTGATCGCCCTCAGGGCAAGCCGATTCTTGACGACCTTGTAGGAGTAAGAGCCTTTCCTGAGGACCTTTCTGAGCTCGACGGACTGCAAAACGGGCATCCGTTTGAAATCCACCAGGTAGTATGTCCTGTTCGCGTCAAAGGCCTTTCCCAGGTCCTCGACGATCTTTTCCTTGCTTATCCGTTTCACTGCGGTCTCTCCTATTTCTCCAGAATGTCCTCGGATATCTTGAAGGACGGGCCCATGGTCGAGGAAATGAACATGCTCCGGACATACTTCCCCTTGGCGGCTGAGGGCCTGGCGTGCACGATCGCTTGGATAAACGTCCTGACATTCTCAACGAGCTTGTCCTCGCTGAAGGACACTTTGCCCACGGTCGTGTGGACAATGCTCGTTTTGTCCACGCGGAACTCCACTTTGCCAGCCTTGGTCTCCTCCACGGCCTTCTTGATGTCGAAGGTCACCGTGCCCGACTTGGGACTGGGCATAAGGCCTTTGGTGCCCAGGATCCGACCGAGCTTTCCCACCCCCCGCATGACGTCCGGGGTGGCAATAACCACGTCGAAGTCGATCCAGCCGCCCGATATCTTCTCGATGATATCCTCTCCGCCGAAGTGGTCCGCCCCTGCTTCCTCGGCCTCCTTGATCTTCTCGCCTGCGGCAATGACACATATCTTCTTAGTCTTCCCGGTTCCAAAGGGGAGGACGACCGTGCCCCTGACCATCTGGTCGGAATACTTGGGATTGATCCCGAGGCGGATGGACACGTCAACGGACTCGTCGAACTTGGCGTAGTGAGCTTTCTTGACGAGAGCGACGGCATCCTCCAAGCTATACTCCCGGACATCGGCGCCTTTGAGTTCCCTTGCCTTGATGTATTGTTTGCCGCGTTTACTCACTGACGATCTCCAATCCCATGTTCCTCGCCGTTCCCTCGATGATCTTCTTGGCGGCCTCGACGTCGTAGGCGTTGAGGTCGGGGAGCTTGATCAGGGCGATCTCCTCAATCTGTTTCCTGGTCACCTTCCCGACCTTATCCTTGTTGGGGGCTCCCGATCCCTTGGCAATTCCGGCCGCCTTCTTCAGGAGGTAGGATGCCGGAGGTGTCTTGACCACGAACGTAAACTTTTTATCCTTGAAGACGGTGACCAGGACCGGGACCACGGTCCCCTCATCCATCTTGCTGGTCCGGTCATTGAACTGCCGCACGAACTCCATGATGTTGGCGCCATACTGGCCGAGCGCAGGGCCGACCGGAGGAGCGGGGCTCGCCTGGCCCGCGACGATCTCGAGCTTGATTTTGGCTACGACTTCTTTCGACATCCGTTCCTCCTAAAGTTTTTCCACCTGCAGGAATTCAAGCTCCACGGGGGTCGACCGGCCGAAGATGGTGACCAGGACCTTCAACGTGCTGCGCTCGTGGTTGACTTCCTCCACGATCCCGTTGAAATTGAAGAAGGGGCCATCGATGATCCGGACCGCTTCCCCTTTCTCGAAGGAATGCTTGGGTTTGGGCTTCTCCGAGGTCGTCTCCATGTGTTCAACGATCTGGCCGACCTCGTCTTTGTTGAGGGGTGATGGCTTCCGGCCCGAGCCGACGAAGCCCGTAACCTTGGGGGTGTTCCGAATGATCAGCCAGTTCTCGTCGGACATCTCCATCTCGACCAGGATATAGCCCGGATACGACCGTTTCGTCGACACGACCTTCTTCCCGCCTCGAATCTCAATCACGTCCTCGGTCGGAATGATGATCTTTCCGATCTGGTCCTGAACGTTGAGATCGATAGCCGTCTGCTTAATCGATTCGGCCACGAACTTCTCAAAACCCGAATAGGTATGAACGACATACCAATTTTTTGCCATCTTCCGATTCCTAAATTAACTCATCAGCGATTTGAAATGACTAATCAGCCAGGAGAAGAGGACATCCATGAAAAAGAGATAAAAGCCGAAGAAGACGGTGGCGATGATGACCACGATCGTCGTGCTGGTGACCTCCGTGCGCGACGGCCAGGTAACCTTTTTTAGTTCGGCCTTCGTGTCCTTGAGAAAAAAAATAAATCGTTTATACCACCGAATCTTGTCATTCATGATCGTTCCTCTTCGTCTCCCGATTCTTCCCACCGCCCCCAGCCCGTCTGGGTCTGGCAGGTGAGGCAGGACTCGAACCCGCAACCTGCGGTTTTGGAGACCGCTGCTCTAGCCAGTTGAGCTACTCACCTGCACGATTCTCTTTTCTATGGAAAGGCCCGGTCACTTCGTTTCTTTGTGAACGGTGTGTTTGCGACAGAACGAACAAAACTTCTTGAGTTCCATCTTTTCGGTCTGCGTCTTCTTGTTCCTCGTAGTCGAATAGTTACGCCTTTTACATTCGGTGCATTGCAGGGTCACGATTTCACGCATGGCTGGATTCGATATTTCCCGCTATTCGAGGATTTCCGTGACCGTTCCGGCGCCCACCGTCCGGCCGCC
>CAZJBD010000045.1:0-15893 GCA_964544265.1 uncultured Eubacteriales bacterium | reverse complement strand
AGTACCGGCTTCCCAAGCCGGGTGTTGTGGGTTCGAGTCCCATTGCCCGCTCCATAATTTATGAAAAATTGGTTATTTATTTCCGATAAGACCCCGCTACGGGGATCCTTGAATATGGCGGTTGATGAATATCTATTTATAAGGGCTCGGGAAAAGGGCCGGACTTATCTCCGCTTCTATCGATGGGCAAGGCCCACGGTCTCCCTTGGCTACGGGCAGGATGCCGGCCGGGCAGCGGACCTCGACTTTTGCCGCGCAAACGGTATCGACGTCGTCCGGCGCATGACGGGAGGGAAAGTCGTCCTCCACAACAAGGAGTTGACGTATTCCCTTGCGTCATCCGACAAAGAAACGTTTACGTCCACCCTCCGGGACTCCTATCAGCTCATTTCTCTGGCCCTTATCAAGGGGCTCGCGCTTATGGGGCTTTCCGCGCGTCTCGCTCCCGCGTCCCCGCCGGCCTACGTTCGAGGGACGATGCCGTGTTTTGCTTTTCCGGCTAGGGATGAGGTCGAGATAGGCGGACGGAAGATCATCGGCAGCGCCCAAAAGAGAACGGGCGCCGCTTTCATTCAGCACGGCTCCATTCCCCTTGAAAAGGAGGAGGCGCTTCTCGGTGCCGTCGCTAAGTCCGATGCGGAGGACGCAGGGCTCAATATGACCTCCCTTTCCGAGGCCCTCGGCCGGCCGGTGGCCTTTGGCTGGGCGGCGGAGCGTCTCTCCCAAGGTGTTGCAGGATTCTTCGGGATCAAGCTGGAATCCCTCTCCCTTGATGCTTCGGCGTGGCAGGAGATTTCCGGAATCGAGGCCGAGCGCTACGGCAATGACGCCTGGACCCTCAGGCGCTAGGTTGACTTTTCTGGATTTTGAATGCTACTATCATGCCGGAATTGAGGGAACTCCATGAACGAGATCGAAGAACTCCTCAAACTGGACGTCAATGACCTTCCTTCTTTGAAGCCGATTCTCCTGGACGACCTTTATCAGAACGTCCTCAAGAACCTGCACTTGGAGGTTGGGACAGGCCCGGTCCTCTACTTGCTGTCCCCATCCTATTCCGTCATGACCCCGACCCCTAACGACGTGGTCACCGATCTCATCACCCGGAAGGAAGGGCTCCTCAACCACCTCAAGGAGTATATCATCCAGAACCTTTCCATGTATTCTGTTCTCATCGACACAAACAGCTACTTCATCGAACAGAACAACTTCCTGGTCCTGGCCCGTCTCAGGGAGAGGGATTCCGAGGGGCGGCGATATGAAATTCAATTTTATACCCATGCTCCCCAGGAGCTCTTGAGCCACTACGAAGATAAGATTTACATCGGCAGGGATTTCATCGACCTGTTCAACTTCAACCGGAAATACTTGGGGGTCAAGGAATACATCATTTCTCTCAAAGGACAGTATGATCGACTCCTTGAGCGGGTCCCCGTCCGGATGAAAAACCCGCAGGATTACAAGTCCTTCTTCCAGGAAATCCAGGAATCGGTCAGCGAGCTCCACACGGAGAGCTTGCTCATCCTGCAGTCCCTGCCGCCGCTCTTTGATTTCGGAAAGCTCTCCGGCAAAGACCTCATCGAGATCAACGCCCAATACCGCGCGATCAATCACTTCCTCATCGAGCTCCACGACGAGGTCGCTGAGTTCGAAAACCACCTGAGATTCAAGAAGGAAACCGATTTCGTCCGCTACGTGACCAAATATAAAAAGGATCTGACCAATCTGATTTCTTATTTCAACATCAAGATCAACGGCGGCCTGACCCAGAGGATTTACAACTTCAAGAGCAAACACTCATAGAACCATCGTCCGATTAGATCCTTCCAGCCGTCAGCCTGCTTTTATGGAAGCCGTATTCACGATAGACCTCCAATTTCAAACGGCCTGAAGCCGTCCTCAAGCGCCCAGTTACCGGAGAATCTGTCCCGTCGGTCCCCCTCGGATTATTCGGGGGGGTCACCCCCTCCGTAATAAGTCGGGGTCAAACCTACAATCTTAACAAGGTTGTTAAGATTGTAGGTTTGACGCCTACCAGAGCTCGCGGTCAATGAGGGGGAGGATCTCGCCGGCAGGTCCGCGAAGCGACACATCGGCGTGGGGCGTCAGGGGCGTCAGATCGGGATTAATTTCGATAATGGCTGCGCCGGCTTCGGCTGCATAGAGGGGGAGGGAAGCGGCGGGATAGACGATGGCCGACGTTCCGACGACAAGCATCACTTCGCAGGCCGCGCTTGCGCCGATAGCGCGGCCGATGACCGCCTGATCGAGAGCCTCTCCGAACCATACGATGTGAGGGCGAAGGAGGGCCCCGCAGTCGGGGCATTGAGGAGGGATCTCGCGCAGCGGGACGTCGCGGCTATCTCGAACCTTGCCGTCGTTGGTGCAGCGGACTTTCCAGATATTGCCGTGGAGCTCGAGGAGGTTGGTCGTGCCGGCCAGGGGGTGAAGTCCGTCCACATTCTGGGTGATGAGGATGAATTCGGGGATCGTTTTCTCCCATTTGGCCAGCGTGCGGTGCCCGGGATTGGGGGCGCATCCGGCGATCAGGCCGCGTCGCCAGTCATACCACTCCCAGACGAGTTTCGGATCGCGGGCGAAGGCCTCTGGGGAGGCCAGGTCCTCCGCCCTAAACTGACGCCACAAGCCTTCCTTTCCGCGAAAAGTCGGCACTCCGGATTCGGCTGAGATCCCGGCTCCCGTGAGCGCCGCGACGCGCTTGGCCTTCCTCAGGATGTCCGCGGCCTTCGGGATGAGCTCTCCGTCCATCTTGGACCTCCCGAGGTCCAAGATACCCCTTTTCGAGCAGAGATTCAAAGCTTCCGGAAACTTCTCCTATTTTGTCCGCGGAGACGGCTGCCGGGTTCCATCATCGTAGAGTCCGATCAATTCAACCGCTTTTCCATCTTTTATTACGAACTCGACCCGGAAATAGTCGAGACCCTCCACCGCGAACAGCGTTTCCGTCAGGGGAAGCAGCCGATACTTCGGACCGGTGCGCTGGTATTGGAGGATGCCGTTTTCAAGGCTGACCGTTCGATCTCCATAAATGCCGGTGAAGGCCTTCATCATTTTTTCATTAAGGCGCGGCACATTCAGTTTCGCCTTCTGTCCGACGAGGACCCACTCGAGCTCGCTTTTCCTTTGGGCGTCGGGCGCCTTGGCCGCGAGTTTTTCCAGAGCCATCGTGTACGCCCGGTCGAACGCCTGAGAGGCCGGTACCTGGATATCCGGAGTGACCCCCGTGCCTTCCCAATTCGTTTTTGTGATCGGATTGATGGCCCGCGCATTGGGAACCCGTAAGACGAAATCTGTTTGAACGATCATGGCGTCCGTGGGGTGTGCGCCTCCGCCGGTCGTTTCCCCGATGAGGGTCGCCCTTTTCAGGTTCTTCATGTTGTATGAGAACTCCTCGGCTCCGGAAAACGTCCAGGCGCTCGTGAGGATGTAAAGGTCGGCCTGATCCAATAGCGGTCCCGGAACATAGGGCAGGGTCCAGTAGTTTTCAGTTCTATCCTCTGATCGGGAATAAATATCGTTCAGATGAGTCGGTTCCTGGAAGAAATACGAGCTGATCAGTTGAATCTGGCTGGGTTCGCCGCCGCCGTTCTGGCGGAGGTCAATGATCACGGCATCGCAGTGGGCAAGAAAATTCAGCCCCGCCACGGCCGTTTTTCCTCCCCGGCTGGCCGGGGCGAAATAGCGGAAGTCCAGATAGCCGACGTTTCCCTCCAGCCGCTCCGCCCGGCGAAAGCCGAAGTTGTCCCGTTTGGCCGCCGCCAACTGCCGTTCGCGGGCCGCCCTGGCCTCGTCCTCATTCTGGCTCATCCTTCGCCTCATTTCGGCCGCCCGTTCGGGAGCGTAAGCAAAGCCCAGATGCTTATCCTTGCTAACGGCCGATAAATCCTGCGAAACGGCCTGGGCGAACTCTCCGGCGCCGGTCAGTTTGTCGTAATCGCCGTTTTTCAGCCGGCCCCGAATCTGCTCCTCCATTTTCTTCGCCGTCTCGAGAAAGATATACTTCTGATTCAAGAGCTTGGAAACCTCATCCACGATCGCCTGTTTTTGTGAGGCATCGAGGGTCCTGTCCTTCGTCCCTTGGCTGAAGATGAATGGAACGGATAACCAGGCGAGGGCAATGAAAATAAGAATCCTACGGGCTTCTATTTTAGACATATTGAACCTCCTTATCTTAGGAATAAATGCATTATCGCGTCCGGCTCGCCGCGCGTCCCGAACGGGGATAGAGCCCCTTGAGAAGCAGATCGGCGATTCGGGAAGCCCGATCTTCCAGTTCTTTCCGTTTGCCCAGCTCTCGGGTCGTCAGGCTGAACGGAAGCAAAGAATTCGTGCTCCAGATAAGAACCCGGGAGGTTGTCAGGACGTCGCTGCATTCGAAGGTTCCCATCCGGACGCCTTCCCGTAGGACCTCCAGGAAGACATCCGCTTCTTTTTCGAAATGCCTTTCGCGCCTGGCTAATAAGCCCTTCCTGACGGATGACAAGAGGTCGTTCAGGCTCTGAGAATAGTGGGATACGCTGTCGAATCTATAAAGCACCCGCTCCACGAGCATCTTCCGGATCCGTTCATCCGGAGACTCGGGCGAGCGGGCCATCGCCCGGAGCCGATCGAGAAGCCTTTTGGCGATGCGATCAACGTGAGAGAGGGTCAATTCTTCCTTGCCGGGAAAGTGAAGATAAATTGTTCCCTTTCCGATTCCGACTTGCCGGGCCACGTCCTCCATGGCCATCTTCTTAAATCCGTACCTGGCCATAAGAACTTCCACTCCGTCCAAGATCAGGTCCCGGATATCATGGCGCTGGGCAATTTTTCTCATAATGACTTATGACCAATATTGTATTCCGGTCATATTAGTTAGTCAAGACTCTATCATCGCTCGCGGAACTCTCATTTCTCATGTCCGCGCGATAATGAGCAGGCTCGTCCTATTATCCCCTAAGACGCGGCTTTATTGTGTTTTCCGTAGTCATAGACGTCGAGGGCCACGTGTTTGGGATCGCGCGGATCGATCCTCACCGACACCAGGGCGCCCGGCTGAAATCGTGGGATATCGAGCCGGGAGATCCTGAGTTTGGTCTTGGCTTGATAGGTGGGTTTTCCGGCAGGGCGCACTTCGAGCAGGAAGCCGACGACGGGATTATTGTTTACAGTTATTCCCGTGTCCCAGATCTTTATGATTTCGGCCTCCGCGGGCTCGCCGATTTCTTGCAGTGTCTTTGCTTCAGAGACGCCGCTTATCCGGTCTGCGACGGCACATCCTCCTGCCGTCATGGATATGAGCAAGATGAAGCCGGCGATCCGATATCCCATTATGCTCATCGCCGGCTCGCCCCAAGCCTATGATGGCTTGTGTTTTTCGAGACTCCGATAGACGAGTTCCAGCCAATTAGGAGTCGAGAGGAATCCTCTGGCCCAGGGAGCCAAGCGATCCGGAACACCTGCCGCCTTGATTTCGTCCAGGGTTTTCCCTGCCTTCATCTGTCCGCGGACGATTTCGGCCGAATCATAGAGCATCTGGCGAAAAGCTTTGAGCTCGTCTTTGCCGGCCAGGGGGCCGTGGCCGGGGATGATCTTAGCACCGGCGGGAAGGGTCTTTTTGGTCCCGCCCATGAGATTCTGGTCGGAGGCGGTCAGGGACCGGACGTTTTCATGGGCAATAATGATCGCCGCAGGACCAAAGGCCTTGTTGCCGTTGACATGGTTCCCATGCCAGTGGGTATTGACCAGAATCCGCACCCGGTCGCCGCCTGGCAAGGGCCGTATGGCTGACCGGATCTGCGCGGCCAGCTCTTCCTCCATGCTATCGATCATGAATATTCCTGCAGGATCGGCCACGATTCCGATATTGCCTCCGCCGCCCTGAAGCATATAGACCGGCCCGGCGACCGGTGTCATGGAAAGGGCGGGTTGATTTTGTTGCGCCTGGAGACAGATAGCGCAGTTAAAAAATAAGAAAGAAAGGCCTAAAATCACTCGTCTCATAGTGGATCTCCCCTTTGAATCACGCCGGGAATATACCGCTTGCACGCGGCGATGTCAATTGATGAGGAAGTTGTTTGTGAGACGCGCCATGCCCTACTGATGAGCTGCTTTTTCAGCCTGCGGGCCGGCGGCATCCTCCAGGTAGATATCACCATAGCTCGTCGAAAGGAAGATCGCGGGTTTTTGGACGCGGTCAAGGAACGCTTTTACGATTGTTTCTCCGTTCGTCTGGCTGAGGGACAGTGGCTCGGCGAGGCCCCACTTGACCTCTCCCCCCCGGGAGCGGGCTTCGATCGGTCCTGCTTCCCCCTTCGGAAGAAACAGGCGGACCGTGCTGTAGACGTTTTTAACTTCTATGGGGAAATCGAGCGAGGACGGCGCCAAGCGGGCGTCGCCGTGCGACATGCTGATGGTGGGACTTCCGCTAAAATCGGCGAGATCGAGATTTTCGTAGGATGTCGTGATCCTGACCTCGCGGGCTGCTATGGACTTTCCGACGACCTCGACGCTCTTGCCTTCGACCGCGAGGTCGCCCCGGATATCGTCGACCCGGACGTGCTCATAGCTCGTCGCGATCTTGAGGCTGCCGGCTACCGCTTCGGCCTCGACGGCCGAATGATGTCCGTTGATAACCGCCGGACCCACGTTACGGAGGGAGATGCTTTCATAGCTCGTCCTGACGTCCGTTCGTCCCTTGATCCCCCGCCCCGCGACCTCCGTGTGGTCTCCTCTGATGGTAACGTCCGCGGCAGCATCCTCGACGACGACCTTTCCGTAGCCGTGATCGATCCAAACCTCGCCGCCTGCACCCCGAACGATGATGTCGGAATGGTCGGCCTCAACCCGGCAGGAAGCGCCAACGCCCTCGATATCTACGTCTTCGTAGCTGTTTTTAACGGAAAGCCCCCCTTCAACCTCCATTACGACGACCTCGCCGTGCGGATTGACAATCTCACAGCTTCGAATCCTATCTGCTTTCACTGTCCCGTAGGAATTTTCGATGATGACCTCCAGGCTTCTCGGGACGACCAGGGTGAAATTTGTCTCAAAGTTGCGTTTTTTGAACTCCCCCCGGTTGGATGAGACGATGATCCGGTCTCCGGTCCGCGTGATCACGGGCTTGAGCTTATCGGCGACCTCGCGAGCCTCAGCCTCCTTCCTCCGCCGGATCTTTTTATGGAGGGTTAACCGGATGTCTTCCTGATCCGAGCTCCAGACGTCGACGTCGCCGTGTGCGTTGCGGACCTCCAGGCGGGCGGGGAGGGGGGCTTCGATCGTCTGCGATTCCTCATAAGAATAGGATTCGCCGAAATCGAAAATTCCCCACTCCCAATCGCCGTCAAGGTCCAGTTTCCCCGTGTGCGCGTAGTAGAAAAAAACACCCGCCGCCACGATCAGAATGAGGATCAGGACCTCTCTGGCCTTCATGAGCTTATTCCTGACCGTGGTAGCCGGTCTTGCCGGACTCGCTCCTCTCTTTAATCCCGAAGTAAAGCTTCCAGGAGCCCCAGAGGATAAGGGCCAAAGGCCAGAGACGGGCGACCTCGTCCCAGGCGTCGACGTGCAGCGTTTCCAGCAGGAAGATGAAACCGAGGATAATGAGGATGAATCCCCAGACTAAAGTATCTCTTCGTGGGTTTTTTGCCATGGTTATTTTTCCTTCCTTGCCCTGGCATAGTCGATGACGAGCTTCAGCCCAAGCCCGATCACGGCCACCGGCCAGAAGTCAAACAGGACGTCATAATCGATAACGTCGAAATTGGCCAGGAGGAACAGGACGCCCAGGCCGACAAGGACGATGCCCCAGAAAATGGAACCCGATTTGGCCGGCTGGAGGATCTGGTCCTCGATCTTCACGGATTCGTCCTCCTTGCCCGTCAGGGCCCGCCGGTTGATGGCGCTGGCCGACTGGACGGCCTCGATGATCTGGTAGAAATAGAATCCGGCCAAGACCAAGCCGAAGAACGGCTGGCCATTGCCGTGGCCTTGCAGGGTCACCAGCCCGGCAAAGATAAACAGGTAGATGATCCCTTTGAGGAATTGGCCATTATACATGGCCCCGATCCCGAAGGGGAAAAGGCCGGCCAGGATGCCGGCCGCCGCCGGGGACTTGGGCGGTCTCTTCTGAATGATGATCTTTTCTTCCATATTAACCTCCGTATGTCGTGATCTATTCTTCCTCGCCTTTCTTCAAGAGCTTTATGTTCTTGAGGGAGCCGAGGATCGTTTGCTTGTAAGAGCCCATCTCGTCGGTCAGGGAGCCGGCCTTGGCGTAGAGCTTCTCGGCCTTGCTGTAGCCGACGTGGAGCTGACGGTTGATGCTCTTTTGGAATGCCCTGCCGCCGGAGCTGAAGGCCAGAAAAGAGACGAAAACAAGCAGGGCGGTGGCCCCGGCGAAGACCGGCTGAAGCGACGGACGGAGCAGGAACTCTGGAACCACACGGAACCTCCGCTTCTGAGGGATGGCATAGAGCTTCCGGAGGAGGGCCGGCGAGGGTTCTAGCTCAGGCAATCCCTCGAGGGCTTCCCGGGCGTCCTTCAGCGATTCAAACAGGAGGCGGCAGTCCGAGCAGGACGCCAGGTGCCGGCGGACATCCGCAGACTGGGATTCGTCCAGCTCACCTTCCAGGTAGGCCGAAAGAAGGTCTTCCAGGTGGGCATCGTTCATGTCCATTCTCCTTGCCTGTCCTTGATCACCCGGGCCAGTTGCAGCCGTCCGCGGTTAACCCTGGATTTGATGGTCCCTACGGGGAGGCCGAGGCTCTCGGCGATCTCCTCGTAGGTCTGGCCATGGATGTCGCGGAGGATAACGGTCATCCTGATCTCCGGCGAAAGGCGGTCGAGGCTTTCCCAGACGAGCTTCTTGTTCTCTTCCCGGACGATGCTCCTTTCGGGGCCTGAGAAAGCATCCTGGGCGATGACCTTATTATTGAACTCATCCCGCTGCGTCCTTTCCCACTTAGTCCTCCTGTACTCGTCGATGAGGTGGTTCCTGGAGAGGGTCAGGAGCCAGGCCGTGAAATTCTTGGCGAAGTCGTATTTCCGGAGAGAGCTGTAGAGCTTGAGAAAGATCTCTTGGGTCATGTCCTCGGCCTCCTGAGCGCTCCCTGAGAACTGGTAGGCCAGGTTAAAGACCTTCTTGGCATACGCATTAATGAGCATTTCCCAAGCCTCTCCGTTGCCTTCCAGGCATCGCTGAATGACCTTGTCCAATTCCACTCAATTCACCCTGATTGACGCATTCGCCGGGGAAAAAGTTCCATCGGGATGTCCCCATTGTATTTTTTGAAGATTATGGCTGTCAATGTGTTGTTCAAAACCGGGAAAAGACATAGAATTTGAGTGGAATTTCGGGACGGAAAGGACCGTTCCGGCCTAATAAAATGCAACGAACCGGCGGGAAAGGGCGTTTGAACGAATTGAACATGGATGAACAAGAGCTGATCTCCCATGTTAAGGAAGGAGACGAGGCTGCTTTTGCCATGCTTATGAGCCTTTATAAGGACAGGATTGTGAACTACCTTTATCAATTCACGGGGGATTACCAGAAGGCCGTCGAACTCTCCCAGGAGACCTTCCTCCGGGTCTATTTTAAGGCCGGCAGGTATAAGCCCATCGCACCCCTTTCCTCCTGGATTTATGCCATCGCCTCCAACTTGGCCAAAACCGAGGTCAAGAAGAGGCGCAAGATGGCCACCGTCTCCCTCGAGGACCTTCCGAACAGCTTCTCCGCGGGGACCTATTCCGAAGACCCTCCTGACCCCGGGCTCGTCCGCAACTTGAGGGAGGCGCTGGACGCCCTTCACCCTCGGTACCGAGTCCCGGTCGTTCTTAAAGACATGGAGGGGTTCTCACAGGAGGAAATCGCCAGGATCATTAAGAGGCCGGTGGGGACGGTCAAGGCGAGGATCAGCCGAGGAAGAGAATATTTGAAGAGGATGCTGGAAAAAGCGGCCGGTGGCGACGCCCGCGCGTCCAAGAATGAAGTGAGGGAACATGGAAGGGCATAATATCTTAGATCGGCTGGGAAGGGTCAGCGCCCCCGAGGATTTTGAGCGCAGAGTCCTGACCGAGCTTTCCCGGCGAAGGAAGCGGCGGGCTCATACTCTGCTCGTCCGAAGGTGCGCATTCGCGGGCGGAGCGGCCATCTTTCTGGCGACCTTCGTGCTTCTCAATGTCTTCGTCTTAAAGCAGCCTGGGGGAGTGAGTGTCGCAGGGAAAGGAGCTGCGCCTGGATCCGCAGAGAACGGAGTGATCCAAGTCATGGAGACCTTGGACTATTCCACCGAGGTCCATAACGCATCTTACGAACCGCAAACGGTTTATATACTGGAGCAGGTCTCTGAGGCATCGCCTCAGGAGATCACGTATTAAGGAGGTTTTTGGCCATGAGCAGGAATCAGAGAATCGTCTCGATCGGCATGGCAGCTTTGTTCTTCCTCATGATGAGCTTGAGCGCCCAAGGCGCGGGGGGAGCCGTCGTCGAGAAGGACATCGCGGGTATTACAAAAAGGACTTATCCATCCGTCGTCCGGGTCGAAGCCCGGAACGGGATGAGTCGGGTCGCGACGGGTGTCGTCATCGATAAAGACGGCCACATTGTGACCACGGCCCTGATCTCGCCCAGGAACGAAAAGATCACCGTCATCACGTCCGACGGGAAGCGGGTCGACGCCGACTTCCTGGGCTTTGACTCCGAGACGCACCTGGCGGTTGTCCGGGCCAAGGACAAGGGATTGCCACCCCTTTCGATGGGGAGGGACAAAGACCTCAGCCCGGGTGAATGGATCTGTGTCGTTAGCAATTCCCCGGAAATGACGCCCGCGGTCACCCAAGGCATCGTCAGCTCCGTCTCAGACGAGAGGCTGAGGCTGAATATCTGGGTGACGCCGGGATCGAGCGGCGGTCCCGTCGTGGATGAGAACGGCCAGATGGTCGGGCTCCTTCGCGGCATCTACACAGAAGACCGGCCGGTCGTCTTCGAGTTCCGGGAAAAGGAACAAGTCGGCTCAGGATACGTCATGAGCAAGGCCGAAGCCCCTTCCTCGGGGATGGCCATTGCCGTCCCCGTGGACGTCGTCCGCAAGGTCGCGGCTGAGATTCAGGAGAAAGGCAAGGTCCAGAGGGGTTGGCTGGGAGTGTCCATCGCCCAGAACGAGGAGGGGAGGATCGAAATCATCGGCGTCGATGAGCAAAGCCCGGGCGAACTCGCCAAACTCAAGAAAGGGGATATCATCCTTAAATTTGGAAATCAGGACGTCGTAAGTTCCCAAATGCTGGCCTCCGAGATCCGGAAGAGAAAGCCGGGGAGGATGTCACCTTGACGATCGAGAGGGAGGGCAAACCCCTTGAGGTCAAGGTCAAGCTGGGTGAGCTTCCCGAGGAGGAAGCCAAGAAAGAACTCGAGCGCCGTTTCCCAGGACTGTTCCCGGGCCTTCCTCTGCCTCCTCGGGGCTCGAGGCCCCCGGATGCGTTTTTTACGCCCAAGGGCAGGGAGTTTTCCTGGGAGCGCCGTAAATTCATCGGCGTCTACCTGGACGAGCTGAACAAGGAGATGTCCGAGTACTTCGGCGTCAAGGACGGGACCGGCCTCCTGGTCAATCGGCTGACGGATAAGGGCCCGGCCCAGAAAGTCGGAATGAAGGTCGGGGACGTCATCATCAAGGCTGAGGACAAGCGAGTCGAGACCGTGAGCGAGCTCAGCGGGATCGTCCAGGATAAGAAAAAAGGTGACAAGGTCAAACTCGAGGTTCTCAGGGACAAGAAACCCCTCACCTTTGACGTGGAGGTCGAAGAGGAAGAAAGGGGCGGAATTTTTAGCATGACACCGTTCAGAGACGCGCGCGAGGGCCTGGCGATTTTCGACCGGGACATGAGTGAGGGCATGAAGAAGCTGAGAGGCGAGTTCTCTTTATTGGATGAGAAAGGAAAGTCTGCCGGCACCAGCCTGAAACGACTTCTTCTCCCTAGGCGAGGGCTAACGAAAATCTAATCGCGACACCTGCTCCTGTATCCATTTCTCGAAGGGGGGAGGGGACGAGGTCTCCTCCCCCCTTATTTATTCTTGAGCCACTTCGTTTGCAGGGCGTTAAGATCTTCGGGCGTGAGCCTTGGATTGTCAAAGTAGCCTTTAGCTTGCCTCTGCTTGAAGGCTTCGTAGAGGATAATTCCCACGGAAACGGAAAGATTGAGGCTCTGCACCATGCCCACCATCGGGATATGGATAATGTGGTCGGCAAACGCCATGGCCTCATCCGATATGCCTTCCGATTCGCTCCCGAAGACAAGGGCCAGGGGTTGGGCATAATCCAGTTCGGTAAAGGGGGTCGACGCAGAGCCCAAGCGGGTTGCGGCGATCTTGAACCCCTTTCCCTTTAGCGGTTTGAGACACCCGGACGCTGAGGCGTGGATCGAGATCTCGAGCCACTTGTCGGCCCGGGTCGTGATGGCCTCGTTGATCCTGAGGACATCCGGGTTCGGCGAGATGAGGTCAAGATACAGAATCCCGGCGGCGTCGCAGGTCCGGATGACGGCGCTGGCGTTGTGGGCGATGGTCACGCCCTCCAGGACGACCCTGAGGTCGGGCTGACGAGCTCCAAGCACCCTGGTGATTCTCTCGATGCGTCTATCCGTGGGCACGGGAAAGTTATAGCAGAGTCCGGTGCAAAAAGGAAACCCAAAGACCGCAGGGTTCAGGAGCCCGGGAAATACATTCTGGCGATGAGAACGATCCAGAAAGCGACCGTTCCGAAAAGGGCTCGCTGTTCTTTATTCTTCCGGTACAGGGCGCAGCTGAAAGGGCCGTTCTGATAGGCGGGGGACTTCCTGACGGATGGGAAAAAGAGCGGCACGCGCTTTCCGTAAGCTTCGTAATCGACCGGAAAGAGGGCCTTCATCCTCTTTCTCTCTTCATTGATGACAACGGGATAAAAAACAAGGAAGTAAGCCGCCAGGATCGCCGCCGACCCCCATGACCAGGATCCGACTGCCATGGCGACGCCGATAAGCAGGTTTCCGAGGTAGAGGGGATTTCGCGTATGCCGGTAGGGTCCGGAAACCGCCAGGACTTTTTCTTTCTTAAGATGACCAGCGGCCCAGGCTCTGAGGCCGAGCCCCATAAAGCTCAAGCAGAAGCCTGCCAGCAAGGTTGTCCAGGAGGGCCTGGCCAAAACGATGACCCCCAGGGCTCCCAGAGTTCCTGCCCGGACTCTCCAACGATAGATGAATTCGCAGAGCTTGTGGTCAGCCATTGTTTCCGAGGATCTCCTGGACGAGTCCAGCCACAACTCCGGCCTCGACGGCGTTCATGCATTTGGCCGAAGGACAAGTCCTTTTATAGCATGGATAGCAGTCCGTTGGGAATATCGCGGCTCTGTCCCTGGCCCGGAAGGGGCCGTTTCGGACCGGATTCGTCGGTCCAAAAATACCCACGACCGGGATGTCGAGGGCGCAGGCCGCCTGGAGAGCGAAGGTGTCGCTGCTGATAAGAAGCCGCGATCCTTTAATGAGAGCCAGGACCTCAGGAATGGTAAAGAAGGGAGCCACAGGTGTTCCCGTGGCGGCCCCTATTCTGAGGGCTGATTCCTTTTCCAAAGCGTTCCCCCAGAGAAGCAGATAGAAGAAATCCTCTCTTCGGTTTTTGCTTAAAAAAAAGAACTCGATCCAGCGCTCGGCCGCCCATCGTTTGCTCTCCCAGGCTGCTCCGACGTTGCAGACGACGATCCCCTGGCCGGAGCGCAGGCCGAGCCCGGCGAGGGCGTTTTGAACGGTCCGCTCGATGGATTCGGGAATAAGGATCGGGAATTCGTATTCTTTCTTCCCGGCGTCAAGTCCCAGTTTTGATAGAAGCTTGAGGTTCTTGGCGATGACGTGGCCGTCTTCGGCGAATCCTTCGAGGCGGTCTGTATAGAAGAGCGCGGCTGCGGGCTCCCGGAGGTTCTGGGCGGAAAAACCGATCCTTTTCCGCGCCCCGGACAGCCGGGCGATCAGAGCCGATTTGATTAGACCCTGAAAATCGAACGCGATCCGGTCCTTGTCCCTAATCTTTCGGATCCAGCCTTTTTCGCCGAGGACGACGATCTCATCGATGCCCGGGACGAGGTTCAGGATCTCCTTTCCCGGCCGCTCGACGACCCAGGTGATTCGTGCCCCGCGAAATCCCTTTCTTAAGGCGGCGAAGGCGGGAAGAGTATGGATGATATCGCCGAGAGAGCTCTTCCGGACGATCAGGAATTTATCCATCTGCGTCCTTCCGGGCAGCAACGAGATTGACGACGTCTCTTGTCGAACGGACCTTCGGCCCGCCGGCGATGAAAACCCTTCCCCCATAGCTCTTAACGGTCTCCCTCTCGGGAACGGTCTCGACCGTGTAGTCCGATCCTTTGGAATGGACGTCCGGCTTGAGGGCGAGCAATATCTTTTCCACGTTGGGTTCGTGGAAGATGGTGATGCAGTCGACGAACTCAAAAGCGGCCAGGATTTCGGCCCGTTCCTTTTGGGGGAGGAAGGGGCGTCCGGCTCCCTTTAGGGCTCGCACGGATGAGTCGCTGTTCAGGGCAACGACCAGGACATCCCCCTGGGCGGCCGAATCACGGAGATACCGGATGTGCCCCACATGGAAAAGGTCGAAACAACCGTTGGCCAACACGATCCTCTTGCCGCGGCGCTTTTGGGCCTCGATGATCTTCTTGAGTTCGGCCAGGGACCTTAATTTTTTTGGTTTCAAGATAAAATGGCCTGCTTGAGTTCTTCAGGGGAGAGGGTCGCCGCGCCCTTTTTCATGACCACGATACCGCCGGCGCGGTTGGCGAGCTCCGCGGCCTCCCGGAACGAAGCCCCTGCGGCCAAAGCCAGGGTAAAGACGCTGATCACGGTGTCGCCGGCGCCCGTGACATCGACGATGTCGGTGGTCCCATGAACGGGGATGGCACATGGCGTTTTGCCCTTTTCGAAAAGGGTCATTCCCCTGGACCCCCGGGTAACGAGGAGGGCGGGGGATCCAAGGATTTTCAGGATTTGGTTGGCTGCCTTGAGCAAGGGCTCGTCCTTCCCGGCGATATCGATCCCTAAAGCGCCTTCGACCTCGGGCTCATTGGGTGTTGCGACCCAGGCGCCCTTGAAGCTCAGGAGCCGGAATCGGGAATCCACGGTGATGGGCACTTTGTTTTTTTTCGTATCGCAAAGAACCTTCGCGTAGATATCCTCCTTGACCGTGTCATAATTGTAATCGGAAATTAGCAGGGCAGGGCAGTCCTTGGTCAAGAGGCCGAGGGCTCTCCGGAGCCATCGTTTTAATGCCGCGTCATCGGGGACACAGCCGTCCCGGTCGATGCGAAGGATCTGCTGTTTCCGCGTGTTGTCTTCGCCCGCCAGAATCCGTGTCTTGAGGGGAGTCCTGTATCTTTTTTCTTGATAGATCCATTCCGTGGCTATTTCCTTTGACCTGAGAATGGACAGGATCCTCTTGCCGGCTTCGTCTCGTCCGATGACGCCGACTGGGATAGGGAAGGCGCCGAGGGACTTGAGGTTCTGGAGGGAATTTCCCGCTCCACCCAGGGAATACTCCTGGCGCCGATAGCTCAGGATGAGGACGGGGGCCTCGCGGGAGATCCTCCGAGTGGTCCCGTAGAGGTGCTCGTCGAGGATAAAATCCCCCCATACGACGATCCTCAGGCCCGGGAAGCGGTCGACGATCCGGACGAGTTTCTCTTTATCCAAGGGGAGAATCCTTTCTCGATCCAGGGATTTTAAACAAAAAAGGCCGGCAACGTCAAACGGAGTCTTGAAGATTGAAAATCCGCAGGAAATCGTCTATATTGAGCGCGCCCAGCCGGAGTGGCGGAACTGGCAGACGCGCTGGACTCAAAATCCAGTGGACCGCAAGGCCCATG
>CAZJBD010000044.1:0-15905 GCA_964544265.1 uncultured Eubacteriales bacterium | reverse complement strand
CCTGGAAGAGGGGTCAGCGTCTCTTGGTGACGACGGACATGCTTGTCGAGGGCAGCCATTTTTTACGAGCGGCGATATCGCCCGGCGATCTGGGCGACAAGTCTCTGGCCGTCAACCTGAGCGACATTGCCGCCATGGGCGGCCGGCCGCGCTGGGCCTTCCTCTCCTTGGGGATTCCCGCCCAGGTCAGGGTCGAAGAAATCGATGCCTTTTTCGGTGGGCTCGCCCGTTGCGCCGAGGCCGCGGGCGTATGCCTCATCGGAGGCGATACGACGAAATCTCCGGATCGTCTCATCATCAACATTGCCGTCCTGGGGACGATCCGGGCTGACCGGATCAAATATCGCTCGGGGGCGAGGCCGGGCGATACGATCGTCGTTACGGGTCATTTGGGAGACTCGGGAGGGGGGCTCCGCGTCTTGCTCGAAAAGCGGCGGCGCGGACGCGATGAGAATTTCCTCGTCCGCGCCCATCACCGGCCGCGTGCTCACTTGGCCGAAGGAGTCTGGCTCGCTGCCCGGCCCGGAGTAACGGCGATGATGGACGTGTCCGACGGGATTGACTCCGATTTGCATCGGATCATGGAGCGCTCGCGCTGCGGCGCCTTCGTCGATTTGGCGAGCTTGCCTTTGTCGAAGCCGCTCCGCCGATGCGCCGCGAAATACGGCTGGAATTTCTATGAAATCGCCGCCTCGGGCGGAGAAGATTATTGCCTGCTGGCGACGATCTCCCCGGCCCTCTTTCCTGCGATCGCATCCGGTTTTCGGCGGCGCTTCGGCCGGCCCCTTTGGGCCATCGGGGAGATTTCGCCGCCTCGGAAGGGATTGTCCTACCACCGCTCAGGCCTGCCCGCCTCCCTGGGCCGCCGCGGCTTCGATCACTTCAGATGACTGCTTTCCCTCCCACGGACCATATTCCTGAGGACACCATATAAAAAGATTCATGTGAAATCAATAAATTATATGGGGGAACTGGCACGCAACTTGCTGTTTTCTAATATTACATCCCGATTTAGGAGGAGATGGCCATGAAGCATCGAATCTGCCTCTTTTTAATCTTAATCGCTTGTGTCCTGTCGGCCTCGGCCCAGCAAACCGCGCCGGCCACCATCCTGGAAGCCGCCGAGCGTGGAGACCTGGAGGCTGTGACGCGATTTCTCAAGGCGGACATCAAGCTCATCGAGGCCGCGAACGCCGAGGGCGATACGGCCCTTCATTTAGCGGCGGGATGCCGTCGCGGCGAGGGGGCTGGGCTTCCGATCGTCCGCCTGCTTCTGGAGAGCGGGGCGGCCTTGGACGTCCGCAATACGAGCCGCCAGACGCCTCTCCTTTATGCGGCTTATGCTGGATTCGAGCAGATCGTCGAGCTCCTCGCTTCCAAGGGCGCCGTCGTGCAATACCAGGATACGTATGGCCGATCCCCGGTCCATTATGCTGCGCGCGAGGGGCATCCCGCAGTTGTCGAGTTCCTGATTAAGCATGGAGCGAATCTTTCCTTGAGGGATAGCCAGAATCGGACTCCGCTCGATTATGCCGTTCTGAGGAACAAGACGGCCGTCATGGAGACCTTGTTGAGACTGGGGCATTACGACATCAAGGGGCCGGAAGGATCGACGCTCCTCCATATCGCCGCGTCGCAAGGCAATGCCGGCCTGGTGAAATCCCTGCTCGAACAGGGCGCCGACCCGGCCCGGCCGAGCCTGAATGGAGATTCCATCCTTCTCAGTTACCTTCGGGGTGGCTTGACCTCTTTGGCTGTCGAATCGATCTCCAAGGGTGCCGATGCCAACGCCAAGGATGTTTTGGGGAGGACGGCTCTCCATTTAGCCGTCGAAAAAGGGCTGGACGAGGCCGTTTCGGCCCTGCTTGAAAAAGGAGCGGATCCCAACGCGGCTGACAACGGGGGCTTGACGGCGCTAGATGTCGCCCGGGATTGGGGCTTCCCGTCCCTGGCTGCCCTTCTTGCTGCCAAGGGCGCCCGGCCGGCCGTCCCCCAGGTTCTGATCTTCAGGGGGCCGATGGAAAGCAAGCGCTTCTCCAAGGCCACGTAATTTTTCTTATTCGTAGCGAACGGAATCTGCTTTATATTTCGAACTTGAATCCCTTTTCTTTAAAAAGCCTTAGGCAAGCGTCTACAACATCGGCGTCATAGAGAGAGCCCTTGAGTTGGCTTATTTCTTCCAAAGCCTGTTCTATGCCGATTGCGGCCCGGAAAGGACGATGAGAGGCCATGGCCTCAACCACGTCGGAGACCGCCAAGATTCTGGCTTCCAGAATGATGTCGTCACCCTTTAGGCCCTTGGGGTACCCCGACCCATCCAGTCTCTCGTGGTGCTGGAGAACGGCTTGGGCGATGGGCCAGGGGAATTCGATATCCTTCAATACCTCGTATCCAGCTTGCGGGTGGATCTTGATTAGGCTGAGTTCCAGGTCGGTCAAGCTGCCGGGCTTAGCCAGGATTTCCGCTGGCACGCGTATCTTGCCGATATCATGGACGATGCCGGCCATGCGCAGGCCTTCAATCTCATCCTGCGGCAATCCCATTTCTTTGGCTATGGCACAGGCAAGCGTGGTCACGCGTTCTTGATGACCGGCGGTGTAGGGGTCCCTCATTTCCGTGGTCATAGCCATGGCCGCGATCGTGGACTTCATAGAATTTAGCACTTTTTCCTGGGCGTTTTTTTGATCCGTAATGTCTTGCCAGATAGCCTGATAAATCATTTCTCCGGCAATATTCACTGTTTGCGCAATGACATGAATATTGCGGATCTTACCCTGTTTGGTGCGATGAAGGGTGTCAAACTCCACCCTGCCATCCTTGAGGACTCGTGCAATCTGGGCGGCGGTTTCTGCGGCCGTCTCCTTGGCCTCAATATCCATGATGGCCAGCTTGGCGAACTCCTCGCGGGTATAGCCGAGTCTCTGGTGAGCGACGGTGTTGAACTCCAGGATGCACATCGTTGACGGGTCAATAATGACGATACCGGAAGGAGTTTGCTCGAATAGGGCAACCCTTCGGGTCATTTCCTCAGCCAACTTTTCCTCTGCCTGCTTGCGCTCGGTGATGTCGCGAATGGTGACAATCATTGCGACGGGGCTTCCGTTTTTATCTTTGATGATGGATGAATTGACTTCGCCCCAAAACGATGATCCATCCTCCCTCAGCATGCGATACTGGTCGGGACCGGAATGGCCTTCCATGAATGTGAGGCCAAGGTTCGTGCTCACCTTTTCGCGGTCGTCCGGTGCCGTTAGTTCAAGAGGCGATTGACCAACCAGCTTGCTTTCATCTTCATAACCGAACAGACTTGCCATTTTTTGTGAAACGAAGCCGATACGTCCATTGGTTCCCATGATGCCAACACCGTCGGGAGAGGCGGCGATCAAGGTGCGATATTGCTGCTCGCTCGCCTTAAGTTTCTCTTTGGCCTGTTCTTGTTCGGTGATGTCCTTATGCTGACAAATAGCATTGATGACCTTTCCGTCTTTGCCTTTTATTGCGGATATCACGATATCAAGGACCAGATGCGTCTTTTCCGCTAATTGAAGTTGCTTCTCTTTTCCGGTGTCGTAGTCAATAGTGAAATTGACGGTTTTGCCTTCACTGAATACGCTCTCGACCAGATGAGCTAGGCCTTGCTTGGCTATTTGCTGGTCATTCAGGACATTGTATTTCCCGACAATCTCTTCGTCGGTGACTTTTAGCAGGTCCCGGAGCGCTTGGTTCATCCTTATGACGGTCCCTTGACTGTCTGATATCCACATGGGATTTGGAGTTTGTTCGATGACGTTTTTAAGGAATTCTTCATTTTGCCTTAACGTCTCTTCTGTTTTTTTTCGCTCGGTGATGTCGCTAATGATCATGCTGGTCTTGGGGTTTCCCTCGTTATCCAGGAATACAGCAGAAGTCAGCTCTCCAGTGAACTTGGCGCCATCCTTGCGCACAAATGTCAGCTCGCCTTTAAACTTCCCCGTTCGTTTTCGTTCCTCCAGTGCCGTCGCCAAACGCGGGTCGGCTAAATCCAACAATCCATTCCTGCCAACCTGGCAGATTTCCTGCTCGCTTCTGCCGAACATGCGGCAGGCCGCCGCGTTGGCTGACAAGATCCGACCGTCCGGAATTGTCAGGAGGATGGCGTCAAAGCTGTTCTCAAAGAGTGAGCGGTGTTTTGCCTCGGATTCGTGAAGCGCTTCTTCTATTCGCCTGCGCTCTGTAACGTCCTTCACAAAAACAGACAAGCCGTCTCCTGTGGGATAGGCATTGATTTCAAAAAAGAAGTCCTTGCCATACAGGTGGGCTTCATTAACCATCCTTCCCGGCTGTCCGGTTCTGATCACAGTCTGATACAGTTTGGCCGCCCTCCTCGTGGATTCATTGTCGGGGAAGAGGTCATAGACGTTTTTTCCTATCGCATCTTTGGCGGGAATCCCCGTCAGTTCTTCTGACGCCTTGTTCCAATAGGTGTACTTCAAATCTTTGTCCAAAGCAAAAAAGAGATCCGTGATGCTTTCAGCCAGATCTCTGTAGCTGGCTTCACTGGCTAGCAATTGCTCTTCCGCCTTCTTGCGCTCGGAAATATCCTGGACAATTCCTATGATGACCGTCTTTGCCCCTTCTTTACTCAGGCTGGAATTAACCTCAATCGGTATTCTTGCGCCGCTTTTGTTAAGCAAGCCGGCTTCGTATCTGTCCGGCACGTTCTCCCCGGCCAGCCTCCTTCGATATCTATCAGCGATAAGCGCCCTATAGTCGGGTGAGACAAAATCCAGGAAGGGTTTGCCCAGGACTTCATCTGAAGAATAGCCGGCCATTTCTGTCATCCTGGGATTGACATAGATCAGCCGGCCGTCCTCGATGATGATGATGCCGTCGTTGCTTCGTTCCACAAGAGAAGCGTATCTCATCGCCGAAGGATGTACCCTGTTTTGAGCTCGTTTCTTGCCCATGGCTACCCCCAAAGTAGTCTAGGCTTTGTTGATCATATTATACACGATATCGCGTACAAATATAGTCGTGCGGCTCGCGGAGACCCTCCCGGTTCCCAGCCCACGCATGCCTGGCTTCAGCAGGATATAGCTCCTGGCCCCAAGCCGCTGCCCTCTGGAGCACCTCCTTTCTTGTGCTGTCTGAGAAAGGGAAGCATAAAATTAATACTTTCGACTATAATCGAAATTATTTGACAATTATTTCGATTAAATCTATTATGTTTTCATGGACGCGATTCACCTAGCTTTAAATCCCTGGTGGGAAGGGAAAGCCCTCGAGTCTGGCATTAGTCGTCCAGCTTATGTCGAGAGACTCGCTAAATTTCTGGATCGGAAACAGATCGAGATCCTGGTTGGAAGCCGTCGCGTGGGCAAAACGACCCTTCTCAAGCAATTGATCAAAGAGCTTCTCCAGAAAGGTGAGGATGCCAAAAATGTCTATTATCTCGCCCTTGATCATCCGGCCTTGTCCGGGAAGCCAATCTCAAATCACTTGAAGGAAATGCGGAAATTCTTTCTTCATGACCGTCAAAAGAAGCTTTTTCTTTTTCTTGATGAGGTCCAAGAAAGCCCCAATTGGGAGATCGAGCTGAAAGCTCTTTGTGATCTCGAATCGGTAAAAATATTTTGCACTGGATCGACTGCTTCTCTTATCAAAAGCCAGGGTGGGAAGCTCACAGGAAGGCAGATTGTCACCCCGGTTTATCCCTTAAGTTTTTCGGAATTCATTCTTTTTAGAGGGGGACCGCCAAGTTTTTCAGAGGATTACAAATATGAGCGCCTTGTAGAGGAGTACCTGCAAGTAGGAGGCTATCCCGAGCATGTGCTCCACCCGTCGATCGAATACCTGGGAAATCTACTTGAAGATATTATGGCCAGGGACTTGATCCGTCTTTTTCCGATCAAGAAGCCTTTTGCTCTTAGGAACCTATTCCAACTGATCGCATCCTCCGTAGGCTCGCGGACAAGCTTCCATAAATTGAGTCGAGTCCTGGACCTCAGCGTAGATACGGTCAAGGAATATATCAGCTATCTCGAATCAGCCTTCCTTGTTTCTTCTCTCGAGAAATGGACGTCGTCCTGGTCCGAAAAAGTGTATGCCGCCAAAAAGATTTATCTCTGGGATACAGGGATAAAAGCTCTCATTTCAGGTCACGAAGACAAGGGGGCTCAAGCAGAGAACGCTGCCTATATGGAGCTTAAGCGAAGGGGTATTGCTTGTGGGTATTATGCCGAAAGCGAAAGGGAAGTTGACTTTGTTACCGGCAGCCCGAATCATCCGCTTCCTATTGAGGTCAAGTACGTCGCCTCGTTTGATTGGCATGACAAGAGGGTGGCTGGAATTAAGCTCTTTCTGCGCAGCTATCCAAAAACTAAAAAGGTTATCGTTGTTTCGCAGAATATCGAAGCAGAGGAAAGGGTCCAGAATCAAACCATCCAGATCGCCCCCCTCTGGAAATTTTTGCTTCGATCGACCGCCTATCTTTGAAACTTAAAAGTGAGAAATGCAGACGTTTTTTCTGCTCGAATGGACCCATGGACTTTGGCTGTTCACCTTTATTCGTACCGCAGCGAATCGACGGGGTTCGCCTGAGCGGCTTGCACGGCCTTGTAGCCGACAGACAAAAAGGCGATTCCAAGCGAGAAAGCGGCCGCAATCGCCGCCGGCCCGATTCCGGGACGGACGTGATAGGCAAATTCTTGCAGCCAACGTCCGGCCGCGAAATAAGCCGCCGGCAGGGAGATGGCGTTGGCCGCCAGAACCCAGCCCAGGAATTCCCGGCTTTGCATCAAGATCAGCCCACCGGCCGAGGCCCCGAGGACTTTGCGGATGCCGATCTCTTTCGTCCTTTTTTCGGCGATGAACGAGGCCAGGCCGACGAGGCCGAGGCAGGCCGTAAAGAGCGCCAGGACCGTGAACACGCCTAGGATCGACCGGGTCCGGCGGTCCTCTTGGTAGAACGTGTTGATCCTGTCGTCGAGGAACCAGAAGTCGGAGGGATAATCCGGAACGAACGCCTTCCACGTCTTTTCAAGGAATTTCATGGTTTCAGCGATGCCCACGGGGCTGATCCGGAGATTGAACCACGGCATTTGATCGCCGTCCCAGGTGAAAACCATGGGCTCGATGGCCTGGTGCAGGGAACTCTGGTGAAAATCCCTCATGACGCCGATGACGGTGAAGGTTTTTGTTTCGGGCATCCCCTGGTGGTCCGGCCCGGTCACCGTCAACCGCTTTCCCAGCGGCGAGCCCGTGCCCATGACCCGGGCCGCCGTTTCGTTGACGACCACGGAGTCCGTCCGGTCGGAGGCCGTTTGCCTGGAGAAGAAGCGGCCCTCGGCCATCTCGATCCGGAACGTCTTGAGATATTCAGGGTCGCACTTTAGGGGAAAGAACGGTGTTCGATCGTCGGGGCTGCGGCCCTCCCAGGAGATGTCGAAGAGCGCCCTCAAGGTTTGACCGGTCGGAACCGATTGGGTCGCGCTCAAAATCCGCGGGTCGGCCAGAACGGCCTCTGCTTGCGCCTCGGACCGCACGGTGGTCGATACGACCAGGTGCGTGTCGATGCCGAGGTTCTTCGTCCGGATGAATTTGAGCTGTTTATCCACAATGATGGTCCCGATGACGAAAAAGACCGTCAGCGTGAACTGGAAGACGACGAGACTCTTCCGCAAAACCGCCTGACCCTGCTCGCCGCCCAGGAACGTGCCCCGGAGAACCTGGACGGGCTCGAACCCTGCCAGGTACAGGGCCGGATAGCTGCCCGCGAGAAGCCCGGCCAGAATGGTGATGCTGAGAACGGTCGCCAGGATTCCTGGATCGAGCAGGCGGGCGAAGACCAGTTGTTTGCCGGCCAAACTATTGAAAAAGGGCAGGACGGCCCAGAGCATGAGCAGGGCTAGGACAAGGCCGGCCAAGGACAGGACGACCGACTCGCCGAGGAACTGCTTGACGATGTCAGACCGCCGAGCTCCGGTGACCTTGCGTAGGCCGACCTCTTTCCCCCGGTTGGCCGAGCGAGCCGTGGCCAGGTTCATGAAGTTGATGCAGGCCAGGAGCAGGATGGCCGCGGCGGCGATCGAGAACAGAGTGAGAATCGAGGCGCTTCCTTGGGCGTAATTATCAAAGTCGAAGGCGAAGTCCGACCTCAGATGGACGTCCTTCAGAGGCTGGAGGCTGAAGGCGACGTTCGGCTTGTTCAGGCTCTTTCGGATCAGGCCGGAAATCTTGGCCGCGGTCTCGGCCGGCGCGGCCTTGGGCGCCAGCCGGATATAGGCGTAGAAAAACATGCTGTTCCAGTTGTCGAATTGGACGTGGTGGTACTCGTGCATGTTGACGATGGGGATGACGCAGACGAAACGGAGATGGGAGTTCTCCGGCACGTCCCGGATGACACCTGTCACGGTGTAAGGGTCGCGCGTGATGGTCAGGAGCTTGCCCATCGGGTCCTCGTCGCCGAAAAATGTGCGGGCCAGGCTTTCCGTGATCACCACCGACCGCAGCCCCTGGAGAGCCGTCTTGGGGTCGCCTTTGAGGAAGGGGAAGGTGAACATGGTGAAGAAGGACGGGTCGGCGATGCCGATTGAGGCGTCGTATATGGCCTTGTCAGCCAGCCTGATCCCGTAGGTGTTGTTTGTCCTGTAGCGGCAGAACTCCAGGACCTCGGGGAATTCGGCTTTGATGGCCGGGCCGGTGGGGGTTGGCGCCCGGGCGTCGAGGGTGACGGCGGTTTGGCTCTTCGTTTCCGTGATGACTCGGTAGATTGAGTCCCGGTTGGCATGAAAACGGTCGAAGCTCAGGTCGTCCCGGACCCAGAGCATCATCAGGATGGAGCAAGCCAAGCCAACGGCTAGGCCGGCGATGTTGATGATGGAATAGCCCTTCTGGCGCCGGATTTTCCGCAGAGCAACGCGGATGTAGTTCCCGACAAGCGAGGGCATGAGCCGCGCGCTCAGCTGGGCGAGCCTTCCCTGTCGTAGGGCCGGCCGGACCTTGGCGAATTCCACGCCGATCGCTCGGGACTCCCCCATCCCGGAGGAGGCCCGCCGGAAGGCCTCTTCCGTGCCCTCGCCTCCCCGAACGAGGTCCGCCACCTCGTCGCGCAGGACCGCCTCGAGTTCTGAAATATACGTATCCTCGAGGGCCGGGTTCTTGGCTAGGTCCTTCTTCCACGCCCAGATGGCTTTATCCAGGTCGAACATGTTCGTCCTCACCGCCGGTCAATCTGCCGCCTGGGCCGCGGCCCAGATCTTCCGGAGGGCGCTTTGGACGTTGACCCAGCGGGCTTTTTCGATTTCAAACTCTTTCCGGCCCGAATCGGTGAGTCGATAATACTTCCTCATCCGGTTTTCCTCGGACACCCGCCATTCCGAGTGGATCAATCCTTCTTTTTCCATCCGGCGCAAGACCGGATAGAGCATGGCGCTCGACCATTTCATCTTGCCGCCCGAAACGCGACGGACCCGCTGAAGGATTTGATAACCGTAGCTTTCCCCCGAGAGGAGGAGGGAGAGGATGACCGGCTTGGCTGAAGCGGCGACCAGGGTATCGGATGACATGACATATCTCCTGATATTCAATATGCGACGTCATTACATACGCCAGAATTGTGCCAGGCCGTATCCCTGGGATAAACGCATTCGCCGGACAATTTTTTTACATGATTACTGTTCGGGGGCGACACAGGGGCTGTCCGGAAGCGGACAAGGCCTTTTTCATTCGTGGCGCAGGCTGTCGGCCGGATTAGCCGAGGCCGCCCTGACCGTCTGGAAACTCGTCGTCAGAATGGCGACTACCAGGATGATAATCCCGCTCAGGACGAAAATCGCCGGCCCGAGTGTCGTCCTGAAAGCGAAGTTTCTCAGCCAGCGCTGGATGAACACGTACGCTGCAGGCCAGGCGATGAAGTTGGCGACCAGAACCCAGATTGCGAATTGCTTGCTAAGAAGAAAAACGATCCTCGAAGACGCGGCTCCCATAACCTTGCGGATGCCGATCTCCCGAGTCCGACTTTCGGCGGTGAACGAGGCGAGACCGAAAAGCCCCAGACAGGCGATGAACAACCCGAGGAGCATGAAGATTCCGAAAATCCTGCCGACCCGCTCGTCCGCCTGATACTGTTTGTTGAAAGCATCGTCCAGGAAGAAGCTCTCAAAAGGCCTCCCCGGGAACGTATCCTTCCATCGCTTTTCGGCAAAAGCAAGGACGGATTTAAGGCCGGCGGTGTTGACCTGAAGGGTCAGAAAATAGAACCTGCCGGGATTGAATTCCATGACCAGGGGCTCGACCGGCGCCTGGAGGCCCCGGTAATGAAAATCCTTGGTTACGCCGATAATGGGAAGAACCCGACTGCCTAAGCCCGTTCGCAGGCGCTTGCCCAGGGCTTCTTCGGGCCTGCTCCAGCCGAAGGCCTTGACGGCGGCCTCGTTGATCAGAAAGGCCCCGGCCACGTCAGTAGCCATATTCTTTTGGAAGGCCCGGCCGGCGGCCATGGAGATGCCGTAGAGGGGAATGAAGTCATCGTCGAAATAGATATGAAACATGGACTGGTTTTTGTCGTCCGCTTCCCCGACGAGTCTGATGGCAAAATTGGAGACCATTGTTCCCGGAACCGAGGACGAGAACGCGGCACCTTCGATCGAGGCATTACTGAGGAAGGCATTTTTCAGAAAAGGATAATTTTTTTCCACGGAGATTCCCCCCCGAAACGGCACGACGAGCTTCTGCTCCTTGTCGAAGCCCAGGGGTTGACTCTTCATGAATTGGAACTGTTTGTGCATGAACAACGTGCCGACGACGAGGGCTGACGAGATGGAGAACTGGATAATGACCAGAGCGGTTCGTAGAGTGAGGCTCGATCGTCCCCGAGCCAAGGCCCCCCGGAGGGCCGTGACAGGGCGGAATGAAGATAAGACGACGGCCGGATAGAGACCGGCCGCCAGGCCGACGATAACGGCTCCGCCCGCCAGGATGGCGAGAACGGAAAGAGAGAAGAGCCACTGCCAACGCAGTTCAGCGCCTGTCAGTCCGTTCAGGACGGGAATCGTCGCCCTGACGAATAAAACGGCCAACACCATGGAGGCGATTGTGGCAAGAAAGGCTTCGCCCAGGAATTGCCCCACGAGCTGTCTTTTCTCGGCGCCCACCACCTTGCGCAGCCCGACCTCGCGTGCCCGGTTGATCGAACGCGCCGTGGCCAGGTTCATGAAGTTCAGACAGGCGATGAGAAGGGTGAACATGCCGACGACCGACAGGATGGTCAAGTAGATGGGATTCGAGGGAGGGTCGATTTCATAACGAAGGGGTGTGGCGAGATGGAGGCCGCGCACGGGTTGAAGGAAATAATGGTAGACCTCACCCCAGGCGTCAAGCCGGGCCTTGACATATTTGTCGGCCAGGCGGCTGATGAGCTTGGAGAACTCGGCCGAATCGACGCCCGGCTTGATTTTGAGATAGGTGTAGAACATCGTCGAATGCCAATTGTTCATAATATCTTCGTTTTCGATCGTCGCCATTGAGGCGATCAGGCCGTACCTAAGATGGGTGTTTTCGGGGGAGTCCTGAGCAATGGCTGTGATTTCATATTTTTGGTCATTGATATCCAGAACCTTCCCCAGGGGGTCGTCACGGCCGAAGTATTTTAGGGCCAGACTTTCGGTGATGACCAGAGTTCCGGGACGAACGAGGGCGGCGCGGGAATCCCCCCGGAGCAGGGGAATGGTCAGGACCTCGAAAAGGCTCTGATCGGCGAACATAAAAAGATCTTCGTAGCTTACGATATCGTCGCGCTTGACGAGGCGTCCCTGTCGGGGCCAAACCCGGGCCGCGGCTTCGACCTGAGGATAGTCGGCTTTCAGAGCCGGCCCCGCGGTGTCGGAGATCGGAGCGAAGAGCCGGTTGGCGGTTTTCGTCCGGATATCCATGCTGATCCGGAAGATCCTATCGATATCCTTATGATAGCTGTCGAAGCTCCGTTCATGGCGGACGTAGACGAGGATGATGACGCAACAGGCCATTCCCAAGGAGAAGCCGGCCAGGTTGATGAACGAGTAGCCCTTGTGTTTCCAGAAGTTGCGCCAGGCGACCTTGAGATAATTCTTGAACATGCTGGACCTCCAGATGGCACGATCGGCGAAAAGGCTCACTTGTGCGCGATCTAAATATAAGGACTTAAGAAGGGAGGAAAAGGTTGTCCCCTCAGGGGCCAATAATCTCCATGCTGAATTTTAAATTGTAGAAGGGAAATTTTGCCGCTTTACCTGTTTCAACAATGAAAGAAAGTTTTTTCCCTTCAGGATCTCTTTTTATTTTCAATCTTGGCTTGTCGGGAATCTTGGGATTGGCCATTTGATCCATGCCTATTCCCTCATACTGCAATCTCTCGCCCTCTGCCAGGCATAATATTTTTTTCCCTTTTCTGATTCTTAAATAGATCATGGGCGTTGTTCGGTTTTTTAATGCCTCAATGTCATATGTACCTTTTTCAATGATGGAATCTTGATATTTTAGGCGATAAGAGATCTGCACATCTTTAAACTCGCAGAGGTCGATCAGCTGGGCAAAGCCAGTTCCGGCAAAAAATAGAATCCAGAAAATTCCCAAAATGTTCATAAAAATAGTTTTAGGCGACATGACACCCCTCCTTCTCTCCATAAATTCCCCTTCCTAATTCTAAAAAAAAGATGAGTTTTAGAGGGCTAAAAGTCAAGGAAAACCTCGAGGCTCATTTTAACGACATTGAAAATCCGGGGGAATTTGCGTAACATTGGGCATCACGCGGAGGTGATCATGTCTATTCATAATGGTAAACGATTCCTTCTTCTGATTTTCGCGGTTCTATTGGCGCTGGCGGGTTTCACCTTTTCCCAGGAACAAGATATTGCAAAAATCCCGATCGCCACCGAGAAATTGGGCGATAACATTTACATGCTGACGGGGGCGGGCGGGAACATCGGCGTCTGCGCCGGCGTTGACGGCATCCTGATCATCGACAGCCAGTTTCCGCAGATTCATGACAAGATCGTGGCAGCCCTGGCGGCCATCTCCCCCGGTCCGGTGCGCTTTCTTTTCAACACCAACTGGCACTACGATCACGTCATGGGCAATGAGCTGTTCGGCAAAAAGGGAGCCGTGATCATCGCTCACGAAACGGCGCGCGAGCGGATGAGCAAAGAGCAAGTCCACAAGGACCTCGATGTCACCATTCCCCCTTACCCGGCTCCAGCCCTTCCGGTTTTGACCATCGCCGATTCCCTCACCCTTTATTTCAACAACGAGGTTTTGCAGGTGCGGCACATCCCCGACGCCCATTCCGACGCTGACCTGCTGTTTCGCTTTCAAAAAGCCAACGTGATACACAGCGGCGACCTTGTCTTCTCTCATATGTATCCTTATATCGACGTGCCTCACGGTGGATCCATAAACGGCATGATCGCAGCGGTGGATGAAATTCTGCGTATGTGCGACGCTGACACCCGCGTGATCCCCGGTCATGGCCCGGCGATGAAGCGCGACGAAGTTGCGGCTTTTCGCGACATGCTGGTGTTGGTCCGGGACAGGGTTGCGGCCCTGATCAAGGAGGGAAAAAGCGACAAGGAGATCCTTGCGGCCAAGCCGACCGCTGATCTCAACGCGCTCTGGCAGAAGGGCATCCCGGCCGACCTTCTCGTCCAACTCGTTTATGACAGCCTGAAGGAATAATTAACTCACATTAATGATATGAAGACTTTGCATGTCGTGGAGCGCCGCGACTGGCGGGCCTGGCTCGAAGGCCATCATGAAACAGAGAAGGAAATCTGGCTCGTCTTCCATAAAAGACACACCGGCAAGGCCCGCTTGGCCTATGACGACGCCGTCGAGGAGGCGATCTGTTTCGGCTGGATCGACAGCATCCTCAAGCGCCGCGATGAGCAGACGTATGTCCAGAAATTCACGCCTCGAAACAACAGAAGCCGCTGGTCGAGCCTGAATATCGAACGGGCCAAAAAAATGATCGCCGCCGGACTCATGACCCCGGCCGGCCTGACCAAGATCGATCCCTCTTTGCTCGCTAAAAAGGCTGAGCGCCGGCCCGTGAAGCGAGCCCGGAATTTCGAAATTCCGGCCTTCATCTTCGAGGCCTTGGCCGCGGACCGGCCCGCCCGGGACTTTTTCCAGACCCTGGCTCCCTCTTATCGCCGCCTGTTCTGCGGTTGGGTGGCCAGCGCCATAAAAGAGGAAACCCGGCAAAAAAGGCTGGCCGAGATGCTGGCCACTTTACGCAGTCATCGCAAATTGGGATTGAAGTGAGGTTTTATTACCAGAATGAAGACACTGAAAAAGCTTATCCGATGTTATTGGGCGTTAACCATGATTAGCTATCCCGCTTATATGCAATCGCTTGCTTCTGATTCTCCGCAGCAGGCGACCACGAATATCGCGGTGGAAATGGACGTCGTGTATGCCGTCGTCGACGGCCACGAACTTAAGCTCGACATCGCCGTGCCGCGCAACCTGGCCGCCCCGGCCCCGGCCATTATGGACATCCAGGGCGGCGCCTGGCGGCAAGTCCTGAACACGGTCGAGGACGCAAAGTTTTGGGCCGGCTACGGCTTCGTCGGGGTCTCGATCACCCACCGCACCAGCGATATCGCCATCTTCCCGGCCGCGGTCCATGATTGCAAGGCGGCCGTCCGCTGGCTGCGGGCGAACGCAGAAAAGTACAATATCGATCCGGAAAAAATCGGCGTCACCGGTTTTTCCTCGGGCGGTCATCTGGCCGCTTTGCTGGGAACGTCTGGGGGCGATCCGTATCTGGAGGGCAGGGTGGGAAACCCAGGCTATTCAAGCCGGGTCCAGGCCGTTGTGGACCATTTCGGGCCCACCGATTTCATGCGGATGAACGAACGTAAATACGTTGCCAGCGAGATGGACCATTTCGCCCCGGATTCGCCTGAATCCCTGTTCCTGGGAGGGCCGCTGAAGGAGCGGGCGGAATTAGCCCGCCTGGCCAGTCCGTTGACCTATGTCGATTCGGGCGACCCGCCGATGCTGATCGCTCACGGCGAGAACGACCGGCTGGTGCCCATGGAACAGTCGGAAATCCTGCACGAGGCGCTGAAGAAAGCGGGTGTCCCGGTCGAGTTCATCCGGGTCAAGAACGCCGATCACATGTACAGGCCATACCCGGAGGGAGCCAAGGTTTCGCCGAGTGTGGACGAGCTGAATCAGGCGGGCGCGGCTTGGTTCCTCCGTTGGCTCGGCGCCCCGAAGCTCGAGAGCCCGGACCAATCGATTCCAACCCCGGCCATAGATTCGACGTTAAAAACGAATCTATATTACAAGTTGACCATCGACCTCCCGGGCCGCAGTGCAAAAAGCTTTGTGAAGGGCACTTTTTTTGTCAGATGCGGGGAGCGGGAGCTCGTATCCGGCGATATCAACCTCCTTGACCTGTCCAGCGAGGCCGGGAGGACATTCAAGCGTGAGTTTGTGGCCACCGGGGTCGATTTCGCCAGTTGCGAACTGAACTGGAATTTCAAGGGTGAGATCTACGACGCAAAATTGGACGACACGCTGCCCTTGATAATCAGACAGATCGCCAAGTACAACGCCCAGGTCGAAGGGGTAGGATTTCACTTCCAGATCGCGGCCGACGGCACTCTGGACGTTCAGAAGAAAGTATATTTGAAGGTTAATGATGAGCGTTAAGGGCCGCAAGAACTCATGGGCAACTGTTCTCAAGGCCGATCCGGTTCCCTGGCTTCTGGAACACGAGAATCCTTCCGTCCGGTATTCTACGCTGGTCGACGTTGTCGGACTGCCGGCCCGAGATCGGAGCGTCGCTGCTGCCAAGAAGGCCATCATGGCGACGGGCGTTGTCCCGAAGATCCTTGCCAAACAGAAAAAGGGCGGATTCTGGGAGAAGCGGGAGGATTTTT